>JAITDH010000255.1 GCA_031282665.1 Zoogloeaceae bacterium
TATCCGGTCGTCCTGCCGTCGCGCGGTTTTCCCTCCTACACCCCGCCACACAGCGCCAGGCCCGGCGGTACACACGGCAAGCCACCCGGCGTCCTCCGTCCATCCCAGCCCATCCGCCCGCAACAACCCGGCGTATCCATCACGATCCAGCGGAACATGTCGCGCTGACCACGGGTCAGGTATCAGACTACAGAGCGCACGCGTTGCGCGCTCTGTAGTCTGCGTTTGGTGCATGGTTTGCTTCTGATTCCTGATTCCAGGGTTGCGCCAGCGGTTGCTCTGTCCTCTGCCCCCGACATTCGTTAGAATGCCATTTTTTCCTTCTGGATTCCGCATGATCGGTATCTTGCTTGTGACGCATGGCACCTTTGGCGAGGCGCTGGTGCAGAATGTCTGTCACGTCCTCAACAAACGCCCGCCGCTCCTCGCGCAACTGGGCGTGTCGGCGCAGGATGATCCGCTGGACATCCTGCCTTTTGCGCGCCATATGCTCTCCCAGGTCGATACCGGCGACGGGGTGCTGGTCATGACGGACATCTACGGCGCGACGCCGGCCAATGTGGCGATCAAGCTCCTCGTGCCCGGCCGGGTGGAAGGGGTTGCCGGGGTCAGCCTGCCCATGTTGCTGCGCGCGCTCACCTATCGGGAAAAAGGGCTCGAGATGATCGTCGGCAAGGCGGTCAGCGGCGCCCACGATGGCGTGCTCAATATGCTGAAGGACATTTGATGCAAAGGCAGGAAGTGGAAATCCTCAATAAACTGGGGTTGCATGCCCGGCCTTCGGCCAAGCTCGCGCAACTGGCGAGCACCTTCGAGAGTGAAATCTGGATGGAAAGAAACGAGCGCCGGATCAACGCGAAAAGCATCATGGGCGTCATGATGCTGGCGGCGGGGCAGGGCAAGCGCCTGACGCTGGAGATCGCGGGGCGTGACGAGGAAAAGGCGATGAGCGCGATCGTCGATCTGATTGCCAGCCGTTTTGGCGAGGAGGAATAGGGTGAGCTTTACCCTGCACGGCCTGGGCGTTTCCGGCGGCATCGCCATAGGGCGCGCCCTGTTGATGTCGCATGCGACCCTGGAGGTGGCGCATCTGACGATCACGACCCGGCAGGTGGACAAGGAAATCATGCGCCTCGACCACGCCGTGGAGGCGGTGCGCGAAGAACTGCTGGAGCTGCGCGCCCACAAGGATCGCGCCTCGACCGCGCCGAGCGAGCTGATGGCCTTCATCGACCTGCACGTGCTGTTCCTCGCCGACCCCGAGTTGGTCGGCGCGACCCGGAACATCATCCGCGAGCGGCTGTGCAACGCGGAATGGGCGCTGGTGCAGCGCATGGAACACCTGGTCGAGCAGTTCGAGCAGTTTGAAGACCCCTATCTGCAAGAGCGCAAATACGACGTCCTGCAAGTCGGCGAGCGGGTGATCCGGGAATTGCTCGGCCGTCCCGGCCGGGCTTCCGCGCTCAAGAAAGCGCGGGAAAAATCCTTGGCGGCGGAGGAAAATTTCGTCATCGTCGCGCACGATCTGTCGCCCGCCGACACGATTTCCTTCAAGGAGCATAATTTCGCCTCTTTCGTCACCGACGTGGGCGGAGCGACCTCGCATACGGCGATTCTCGCCCGCAGCATGGCCATCCCCGCCATCGTCGGGCTGTCCAGCGCGCGGGCGATGATCCGTGACGGCGAACTGCTGATCGTCGATGGCCGGCGTGGGGTGCTGATCGTCAATCCCGACGAACAGGTGCTGGACGAATACCGGATCCGCAAGGAACAGTTGGAACTGGAGAAGAGCAAGCTCAAGCGCCTCCGTTCCACCTTTTCCCAGACCCTCGACAGGGTGCCGGTCAGCCTGCTGGCCAATATCGAGCTTCCCTCCGATACGGGTGCCGTGCTGGAAGTCGGCGCCGACGGTGTCGGCCTTTTCCGCACCGAATTCCTCTTCCTGGGACGCGGCGACATGCCCTCCGAGGAAGAGCAATTCGAGGCTTACCACAAGGTCGTGCGGGACATGGACGGACGTCCCGTCACTATCCGCACCTTCGACCTGGGCGGGGACAAGACGCCGGACATGCAACGCACGCCGACCAATCCCGCCCTGGGACGGCGCGCCATCCGGCTCTCGCTGGCCGAGCCGAAGATGTTCCATCTGCAACTGCGCGCCATCCTGCGCGCCTCGCATTACGGCAAGGTGAAGCTCCTCATCCCCATGCTCTCGCATGCCCGCCAGATCGACGCCGCCCTGAACGCCATCGCGCACGCCAAGATCAGCCTGATGGAAGAAAAAATCCCCTTCGACGAGGGGATCGAAATCGGCGGCATGATCGAAATTCCCGGCGCGGCGATCGCCATCCAGATGTTCGTCAAGCGGCTCTCCTTCCTTTCCATCGGCACCAACGACCTGATCCAATACACGCTGGCCATCGATCGCAGCGACGAACAGGTCGCCACCCTCTACGACAGCCTGCACCCCGCCGTGATCTCCCTGATCGCGCATACCCTGTCCAGCGCCGAAAAGGCCGGCATTCCCATTTCGCTGTGCGGCGAAATGGCCGGCGATCCCAAATTCACGCGCCTCCTCCTCGGCCTGGGACTGCGCGTCTTTTCCATGCATCCCTCGCAAATCATGGAAATCAAGAGCCGCATCATCCAGGCGGACAGCAACGAGCTTGCCCCCCTTGCCCGCCGCATCCTGAAGCTGGACGAAACGGAAAAAATCGAAGAAGCGGTGGAAAAACTCAACCAGACGCAGTAAAAAACAAAAGCCCGCTTCCCTTCCAGGAAGCGGGCTTCGCGTTACGGAAGCGTCGGCTTATTCGCCCGCTACCGTCACATTCACCGTGGCGACCACATCGGTATACAGCGCGATTTCCAGGGGAAACTCGCCGGTAGTCTTCAGCGGGCCGTCGGGCATGCGCACATGTCCCTTGTCGATTTCGAAACCGACCGTCTTCAGGGCGTCGGACACGTCATGATGCGTGACGGAACCGAACAGGCGGCCATCCATCGCGGATTTGCGGGTGATGGTGATGGCAAGGCCATCGAGCTTCCCGGCGACCGCTTCCGCCGCCGCCAGCTTCTCCGCCTGGATCTTTTCCAGTTCGGCGCGGCGAGTGGCAAACTCCTCCAGCGCGGCGGACGTGGCGCGGCGCGCCTTCTTTTGCGGAATCAGGTAATTGCGGGCGTAGCCATCCTTGACCTTGACCACATCGCCGAGATTGCCGAGGTTGGCGACTTTTTCGAGCAGAATGATTTGCATGGGATGCCCTCTTACTGGTGGTTATCGGTATAAGGCAAGAGCGCCAGGAAACGGGCGCGCTTGATCGCCGTGGAAAGCTGGCGCGGGTAGCCGGCCTTGGTACCGGTCAGGCGCGCCGGCATGATCTTGGCGTTTTCCTGGATGTATTCCTTCAGAACCTCGATATCCTTGTAATCGATCTGTTCCACCTTTTCCGCCGTGAAGCGGCAAAACTTGCGACGCTTGAAGAGGTTGTTGCCCCGGCGTTTTTTCTTGTCGTCGTCTTTTTTCTTGAAAAACCTAGCCATTTGTTGTTCCTTCCAAAAATTCAATGGTTTGCACGTGAAATACGGGGGTCTTGCTGTGGCGGCTTTTCGCGGCGAGGAATCCCGTCATCGATAACGCGATACCCGGCGAAGCGGCAAAGATCCAATGAGCGGTTTCGCCGAGCGCCACGAAGGAAATTTCACATTCCACCTTGCGCGCCCCGCCCGCTTCCATCTGCTCCGAACGATGCTCCAGCCTGCCGGCAATGACCGGAATCCCCGCCGGCGTATAACGCAAGGACTGCTTTTCCAGCAATCGTCCGTCGATCCGGAGCTGATTCAGAAGACCTCCGTATCAGAAAATCCGTCAGGCCGCGGGAGCGGGAGCCTCGGCTTCCGTCTCGATCTCGGCCGGCTCTTCCGCCGTTTCCGCTGCCGGCGTCTCGCCCGCCAGCAGCGAGCGGGATTTTTCTTCCTTCATCATCGGGGAAGGCCCGGTCACGGCATGTTTCATGCTCACGATCAGGCTGCGCAGCACGGCATCGTTGAACTTGAAACCATGCTCCAGTTCGGAGCGGGTTTCGTCGTCGCATTCGATATTCATGAGCACGTAATGTGCCTTGTGGATTTTCTGGATGGGATAGGCCAGTTGCCGCCGCCCCCAGTCTTCCAGCCGATGAACCTGTCCGCCCCGACCCGTCACGAGGTTGCGATAGCGTTCCACCATCGCGGGCACCTGTTCGCTTTGATCGGGGTGCACGATAAAGACGATTTCATAATGACGCATGAACACTCCTTATGGATAAAGCCCTCCGTCATGCTTTCCGGTAGAGCAAGGTTGAAAAACGAGAAATTATAACAGATATTGCCCGTGTTTTGTGAATGATTCGCCGCTTGGGATGGGATAGCGGCTCTGCCGGAAACGACTCATGTGCCGATGCGGCTGCACGACGTAACGCCCCGTTGGGGCTACATGATCTTGAGGCCATGTTCCCCCCGGCTGACGCCGGGGGGTTATCGAAATCGCGTCCCTTCGGGACGTCTCCCGTGCGCGTTGGCGCTTCGTCTGGACGGTTTTCCTCCACTTTTCGCCATCCCGGAAACGCCGGGCGTTCCCAGGGCGGAGGAAATGATCGCGCTACTCGTGGCGGGACACGAAACCGTCGCCCGCACCGCCCGCGACATCTTCCCCACGGTCGATGCCGCCAGCGACGAGCCTACCGCCGACCTGCTCACCCAGCGCATGCAGGAACACGAAAA
>JAITDH010000175.1 GCA_031282665.1 Zoogloeaceae bacterium
GTGCCATGCCCGCTGATTGCTGCTAGGATGGCGAATCTTCGTTTTTCCGCGTTTCGTCATGTCCGTACATTCCAGCATAACCCGCCTGACCCTGACCGAGATCGCCCGGCTTTACCGGGAAGGGGAAAAGATCGTCATGCTTACCTGCTACGACGCCAGTTTCGCCGCCGTGATGGACGCGGCGGGAGTGGAGTTGTTGCTGGTGGGCGATTCGCTCGGCAATGTCGTGCAGGGGGAGGATTCCACCCTGCCGGTCACCTTGCAACAGATGGCCTATCACACCGCCGCCGTGAAGCGGGGCTCGCAACGGGCGATGATCGTCAGCGACCTGCCGTTCGGCGCTTCGCAACTGGGGCCGGAGGATACTTTCCGCAACGCGGCCCGGCTGATGGCGGCGGGCGCGCAGATGGTCAAGCTGGAGGGCGGGCGGGAGATGGCCGCGACCGTCGAGTTCCTGACGCGGCGCGGGATTCCCGTCTGCGGGCATCTCGGCCTGACGCCGCAGTCGGTGCATCAACTGGGCGGTTTTCGCGTGCAGGGCAAGGATGCCGCCAGCGCGGAAAGGCTTGTCGACGACGCGCGCAGCCTGGGCGAAGCCGGGGCCAGCATGATCGTGCTGGAGGCCGTGCCCGCTTCCCTGGCCGATCGCATCACCGGGGAAATTTCCGTGCCGACCATCGGCATCGGCGCGGGCGCGGGCACTTCCGGCCAAGTGCTGGTGGTGTACGACATGCTGGATATCGGGATAGGGAGAAAACCGCGCTTCGTCAAGAATTTCATGGCCAGCGCCGGCAGCGTCCAGGCCGCCGTCGCCGCCTATGTGCGCGAGGTCAAGGCGGGCGCCTTCCCCGCTGGCGAGCACACCTATTGACGTTCATCGATACTTCGCCGACATCATGCAAATCCATGCCAGTATCGCCGGCCTGCGGCAGGCGCTAGAAAACGCACGGCGCGAGGGACGCATCGCCTTCGTGCCGACCATGGGCAATCTGCACGCGGGACATCTCGCCTTGATGCGCGCCGCGCGCGCGCATGCCGAAACGGTCGTCGCCAGCATTTTCGTCAATCGCCTGCAATTCGGCCCGGCGGAAGATTTCGCGCGTTATCCGCGCACCCTGGAGGAAGACAGCGCGAAACTGGAATCCGCTGGGGTGGATGTCCTTTTCGCGCCGGAAGAGGAGGAATTCTATCCGGAACCCCAGGAATATTTCGTCGAGCCGCCGGATTTGCAGCATTTGCTGGAGGGCGAATTCCGTCCGGGGCATTTTCGCGGCGTCGCCACCGTCGTGCTCAAGCTTTTCAACTGTGTGCAGCCGCAGGCCGCCCTGTTCGGCAAAAAGGACTACCAGCAACTGATGCTGATCCGCGCCATGACCCGGCAACTGGCGCTGCCCATCGACATCATCGGGATCGACACGGTGCGCGCCGAGGACGGCCTGGCGTTGTCTTCCCGCAACAGCTACCTTTCCCCGGCGGAACGCGCCGAGGCGCCGCGCCTGTACCGCGTTCTTACCGAATTGCGCGCCGCGATCCTACGGGAAGGCGGGGAAAACCTGGATTCTCTTGCAAAAAAAGCGGAGGAAAACCTGTACAAACATGGTTGGAAGACAGATTATCTCGCCGTGCGGCAACAATCCGACCTTCGCCCTCCTCCAGGCGTGAGTCAGCAAAAATTGGTGATTGTTGCCGCCGCCCGCCTCGGCTCGACCCGCCTGATCGACAATCTGGAAATCTGATGCGCCAACTCCTCCGCATGACGGTTTTCCAATTTCCCGGTTTTTTGTGTTTTTCGGTTTTTCATGTTTGACAGCCCGGAATTTGTCGCTAAAATGCCCTTCCCCCACTCATGAGACAGGTGACGCCATGCAACGCATCATGCTCAAGTCCAAGCTGCATCGGGTCACGACGACCCATTCCGAACTGAATTACGAAGGTTCCTGCGCCATCGACGAAAATTTGCTGGAAGCTGCCGACATCAAAGAATACGAACAAATCGACATCTGGAACATCAACAACGGCGAGCGTTTCACTACCTACGCCATCCGCGCCGAGCGCGGGTCCGGCATCATTTCCGTCAATGGCTCCGCCGCCCGCAAGGCCGCTCCCGGCGATCTTCTCATCATTGCCAGCTTCGTGAGCATGGACGAGGCGGAAATCGCCCGCCATGCTCCCCGCCTGATCTATGCCGACGCGCAAAATCGCATCGCCCGCACCGGGCATCGGATTCCGATACAGGCCGCGGCGTAGTTTCCCCCCGTTTTCGTCTTTCCATGAAAATCCGGCCGCGGCCGGATTTTTTCATTTGCTTTTTCGCGTACCCGCATGGCTTTCCTGTAGTAGTATGCGCTCTGTTGGCTGGTTGTTTTCATTCCATCAATGTTTGAAGGAGAAACAGATGCGATTCGAAACCTTTTTGTTTGGCTCGGTAGACGTCAATTCCGAACAGATCATCGAATTTCCCAAGGGCCTGTTGAATTTCGAGAAGAACAGGCGTTTCATGCTGATCCACGAAACCAAGCCCGGCGAAGCGCCGGTGAGTTTCACCCTGCAATCGCTGGACGACAAGGATCTGGCGTTCCAGGTCATCGAGCCGGCGGCGCTGGGGTTCAACTATGAACTGGAACTTTCCGACGAGGAAAGCAGCCTCATCAAGCTCGGCAAACCCGAAGACATCGCCATCCTGCTGGTCATCTTCAAGCAGGAAAGCGGCGCGACGGCCGGTCTCGGCGCCAACCTGCGCGCTCCCCTGGTCATCAATACCCAGGCGCGGGTCGGTTTGCAGAAGCTGATTCCCAGGATCCACCCGAACGTCACGCTTTCCAATCTGAGCAGCACCGCCTGATTCGGGGATTTTTCCCCGCTTTGTCGGCGAGCGAATATCCCCGCGCCAATGACAAAGACGTGACATGACCGTGGTTTCATGGATTTCTGGCTCAAACTTTCCGTTCGCGTCCGCCTGATCCTCCTCTTCATCGTCATCAAGGTCGCGCCCTTGGTGCTTCTGGTGGGGATTGCCTGGCAGCAGACGCAAAAGACGGCGGACAACTTGGGCCGCCAGCTCGATCATTTGGTCGACACGGCGGATCAATCCATCCACAAGGTGGGTGACGAGGCCGTCGAGGACGCGGTCAATGCGCTCGATACTCGCGCGCGGGAGGATATCGAGCGCCTGACGACGGATACCGCGCTCAAGGTGGCGGAATTCCTCTACGAACGCGATGCCGATATCCGCTATGTGGCGACGCTGACGCCAGAGGCGCGCGCCTACCGGGCTTTCCTGGACAATGCGCGCCGCCCGCTGGTGCAGCATGGCCCGTGGCGTCTCAAGGCGGACAAAAGCGACTGGGAACCCGTTACGCCGCAAGCGCCGGAAGAGACTTCGAGCGTCGAGCCGGGGAGCCGCGACAACACGCAATTCCATTATCGTCCGCCGGTCGTCTTCCAGCGCGAAAATCGCCCGCTCTACCTGGAAATGACCTTCGTCGGACTCGACGGGCAGGAAAGGGTCAAGGTCACGACATCCCCGCGCGTGAGCGCGGCCCTGAAAAACGTCTCGCTGCGCCAGAACACCTATGCCAAGGCGGAAACCTATTTCCCCGCGCTGCAACGCCTGAAAGCGGGGGAAATCTATGTTTCCGACGTGATCGGAACCTATGTCGGCTCCAGGATCATCGGCAAATTCACCCCGGAAGCCGCCGAAAAGCGCGGGATTCCCTTCGAGCCGGAAAAACACGCCTATGCGGGCAAGGAAAATCCGGTCGGCAAGCGTTTCCAAGGCATCGTGCGCTGGGCGACGCCCGTCGTCCAGGAAGGGAAAATCGCCGGTTACGTGACCCTTGCCCTGGATCACGAGCAGTTGATGTCCTTTACCGACCACATCGTGCCGACGGAAGAGCGCTATCGCGACATCAACGACGCCTACGACGGCAATTACGCCTTCATCTGGGACTACAAGGGCCGTAGCATCGTGCATCCCCGCCATCATTCGATCGTCGGATACGACGAAAATGGCGACCCTTCCGTGCCCTGGCTGGAAGACAGGATTTATGACGACTGGCAAAAAAGCGGAAAAAGCTGGCGGGAATACAGCGCCGCCGCGCCCACGTTCGTCGACCAGTTGCAAAGCCGGAAACCGGCGAGAATCCTGACGGAAAATGGCAACGTCGGTCTCGATTGCCGCTTTCTCAATTTTGCGCCGCAGTGCACTGGCTGGTACAACCTTGCCGACCCGGGCGGTTCCGGCTCCTTCCTGATTTTGTGGAGCGGCCTGTGGAAACTGACCACGACCGCCGCCATCCCCTACTACACCGGGCAATACAGTCCGGAAGCGCAGGGCAACAGGCGCGGCTTCGGCATCGTCACCATCGGCGCCAATGTCAACGACTTCCACAAGGCGGCCACGGAATCCAAGGAGCGGCTCGACAAGATCATCCAGCAGACGAATGTCGACCTGCACCAGCAGGGCACGAACGCCAACGCGGTCCTCCGCCGCGACATGGCGCAGACCGCCAGCCGGCTGACCTTCTCGACCGTCTTCCTGATCGTCGTCGTCATCATCATCGCCATCTGGATGGCATCCTTTCTCTCCCAGAAAGTCGCCTGGCTGAACGACGGCTTCCACCGCTTCCGCCAGGGAGAAAAGGGCTTCCGCTTCCAGTACAAATACAACGACGAAATCACCTCGCTGGCCGCCACCTTCAACGAAATGGCGGACACCCTGAACCAGAACGTCGCCGACCTGGAAAAGGAAATCGCCATTCGCAGCGACGCCGAGAAGGAACTGCTCGACATCAAGGAAAACCTGGAAGAGCACATCAACGAACGCACCCACGAACTCTTCGAAGCCAATCGTCATCTTTCCGAAGAAATCAAAACCCGCCGCATCGCGGAAGAAAAGGCGCAATACATGGCCGGGCACGACCCGCTCACCGGCCTTGCCAACCGGATGCTTTTCAACGAGCAGATGCAAAAAGCCATCAGCCAGGGCATCCGCTCCGGCAAGAACGGCGCGCTGCTCTTCTTCGACCTCGATCACTTCAAGCAGATCAACGATACCCTGGGGCACGCGGTGGGCGACGAACTGTTGCGCTACATGGCCAAGATCCTGCAAGAGCGCGTGCGCAAGACGGACACCGCCGCCCGGCTCGGCGGTGACGAATTTGCCGTGGTCATGACGGAGATCGACCAGCCCGAAAGCGCCGCCATCCTCGCCCAGGACATCCTGCGCGTACTCGACAAGCCGGTCACCCTGCTCGGCAACACCCTGCACATCAAGAGCAGCATCGGCATCGCCACCTTCCACCGGCAGAACATCGGCAACGACAATTTCGAAAGCATCATCAAGAATGCCGACATGGCGATGTACCAGGCCAAGACCACGGGCGGGATGCGTTACTGCTTCTTCGAACGAAGCCTGCAGGAAAAGATCGTCGCGCACGAGCGGCTCAGCAAGGAATTGCAGGCAAGCCTGGAAGAAAACCGCTTCCTTCCCTACTTCCAGCCGCTTTACCAGATGGTCGAGCGGCGGGTGCTCTATCTCGAAATCCTCGCGCGCTGGGAGCATCCCGAACATGGTCTCCTGACCCCGGACAGTTTCATGGAAACCGCCGCCAAAACCGGCATCATCCACGAGATCGACAAGCAGATTTTCAATCGCGCCTGCGCTCAGGCGCGGATATGGCAAGAAATGGGGCTGGATTTCGGCCGCATTTCATTCAATATTCTTCTGCAATATCTCGAAACGCGGGAATTCGTTCCCCTCATCCAGGAAATGCTTGCGCGACACCAGCTCGTCCCGCAACAACTGGCTTTCGAAATTGCCGAATTCGCCCTCCTGAAAAATTCCGCGGCGGCCTCGAGGACGCTGAATACCCTGCGTGACATGGGCGTATCCATCCTTGTCGATCATCTGGAAATCGAGCGTTCGGCGCTCAGGAACCTGATCGAGTACCCGATCGACGCCATCAAGATCAACCGCGACCTGACCGCCCATATCGGCGACGCAAAAACCGACGCCATCATCTCCGCCATCTCCGCCATCGCCCACAGCACCCACCTCACCCTGATCGCCGAAGGGGTGGAAAGCGAGGA
>JAITDH010000026.1 GCA_031282665.1 Zoogloeaceae bacterium
TGCAGGACGGCTTCCAGTTGGGAGAAGTGGATGCCCTGCGCGCTGTCGCCGCGTCCGGCGGCGTGGTTGGCGATCAGGCTGATGGTGGCATAGGGGAGGGCCAGTTCGCGCGCCAGCGCCGCTTCCGGCATGCCGGTCATGCCGACGATTTCCGCGCCGTCGCGCTCCAGGCGATCGACTTCCGCCGCGGTTTCCAGGCGCGGCCCCTGGGTGGCGGCATAGACGCCGCTATCGCGCACCATGACGCCCGCCATGGCGGCCGCCACGATCAGGCATTGGCGCAGGGTGGCGTCGTAGGGTTCCGTGAAGTCTATATGGACGACGGGAGCGCCGTCGCCATCGAAATAGGTCGCGGCGCGCCCCCAGGTATAGTCGAGGATCTGGTGCGGGATCACGATGTCGCCGGGCGAGAGTTCGGCGCGAATGCCGCCGACCGAGGCGACGGATACGATATGGGTCGCGCCGCATTGCTTCAGCGCCCAGATGTTCGCGCGGTAATTGACGCGGTGCGGCGGGATGGTGTGCCCATGCCCGTGCCGGGCGAGGAAGACCGATTCCTGCCCGCCCAGCCGCCCGAAGGTCAGGATGCCGGAGGGTTCGCCATAGGGCGTGCGCACCACCTCGCGGCGGGAAATGTCGAGATTGGAAAGCTGCGTGAGGCCGCTGCCGCCGATGATTGCCAGCATGATGGTTCCCGGATCAAGGAAGAGTGGAAGAGGGGTTTTGTAGGTTGGGTTTTGTAGGTTGGATAAGCCGAAGGCGCAATCCGACATTCCACCTACACCGATGCGCAGCATCGCAAATCAAAAAAACAGCGGCGCAAGCGCCGGTGATGCACGAATGTCGGATTACGCTTCGCTCATCCAACCTACAAAACCGACGCCAATGATGAAGTAACTGAATGCCCGCCATCTACAACACCTCCGCGGCGATCGCCAGTTTCTGCGCCATGTGCCGGAGCATGAGCGAGCGGATCGTGCGCAGCTTGTCGTTGGGGGCCGGGTGGCGATGGTAGACGTAGAGATAATCCATCGTTCCCATGGGGCCGTCCGCGGCGGCGCTTTGTCCCCGGCGGTCGGTCGAGTCGTCGCGCACTTCGAAAACCCGCACGCCTTGTATGGGAAGGTGGCAGGGCCAGGTGCGAGCATGGGCGAGAACCTGGAGCGCGAAATCCCAGTCTTCGTAGGCGCGCATATAAACGTCGAAGCGCGCCGTTCCGATCGTTTCGCGCGGGAAGACGAAGCAGGGCAGGGCGATCTGGTTTCGGATGTAGATTTCCTCGTCGAGCTTGCCCACGTAATCCAGGACGCGCTCGGAAATGAAGCGCGGCTCGGCTTCACTGCGGTTTTCCACGACAGACGAGGGATTCACATAAACGAAGCGCCCCAGGCGGATTTCCTCGTGCGCGACCAGTTGGGCGAGGAAATCCTCCTGCCAGGCATCGTCGTCGTCGAGGAAGAGGATGTAGCGCCCGGTAGCCAGATCCAGCCCCAGGTTGCGGCTGGCCGACGGCCCCGGCGCGCCGGCGCGGCGGATGTAGAGATCGGAAGGGGCGAGCAGGCGCTGGCAGACAGCTTCGCTTTCCGGGTTGCTCACGTCCGCGACGACAATGATCTGGCGGGGAATGTCCGGGCGCTGGGCAAGGACGGATTGCAGCGCGCGTTCGAGAAGACGCGGGCGATGGTGGCTGGGAATGATGACCGAGAAGGAGGGCGCTTCCATTTTTTCCATGCGATGACGAGACGACAAAAGGGCTTACTCCAGGATCTTTTCCAGGATGCTGAACACCCCCATCGCCAACAGGATGGAAGCGGGAACGGTGATGACCCAGGCGGCGGCGATTTTCTTGACATGCGAGCGTTTGACCAGTTCGCGGCGATAGAATTTCTTCAGTCCCTTTCTTTCCGGCTTGGAAAAGTGGGCGGGGTCCAGCTTCAGCTTGGATTGCATCTTCAATTCTGCCAGCATGCTTCCCTTCTGTTCCAGGGAGGCGCTCTTGAAGCGGGCGAGGAAGGCGTTGACCGCGTCGAGATCGTCTTCCGGGTGGTGCGTGCGGATTTCCTCTTCGATGCGGGCGTAGTTGGCTTTCAGGTATTCGCGCAGGAAACCGACGCCGAAGACGCCGCCGACGGCGATGTGGGTGGAACTGACCGGAAGCCCCAGTTGGCTGGCGACGATGACGGTGAGCGCCGCGGACATGGCGATGCAATAGGCGCGCATCTTGTCGAGCTCGGTGATTTCGGAGCCGACGGTGCGGATCAGCTTGGGGCCGAAGAGGATGAGGCCGAGGGAGATGCCCAGGGCGCCGACCATCATGACCCAGAAGGGAATGGTCGTCTCTTCCGTCATGCCGTTGCCCGAAATGAACTGGGTGATGGCGGCCAGGGGGCCGATGGCGTTGGAGACATCGTTGGCGCCGTGCGCGAAACTGAGCAGCGCGGCGGAGAAAATGAGCGGCACGGTGAATAGCTGGTTGACGCTTTCTTTCGAATTTTCGCTCGTGAGCATGCGCCTTTTCAGGAGCGGGCGCAGGATGAGGAAGACCAGCAGGCTGACGCAAAACCCGGCAAGCAGGGCGAAGCCGGTGCTGACCGGCCAGACCTTGTTCAATCCCTTCAGGATCAGGTAGGAGGTAAAGGCCCATGCCATCAGCGCGACCAGGAAGGGCACGGTTTTCGCCGCCGCGCCGACCATGTCCTCCTGGTAGGTGATGTAGCGTTTGATCAGGTACAGGAATCCGGCGGCGAAAACGCCGCCCAGGACGGGGGAGACGACCCAACTGACGACGATGCCGCCGATCATGCTCCAATTGACCGCGTCTACCCCGATAGCGACCGTGCCGGCGCCGAGCACCGCGCCGACGACGGCATGCGTGGTGGAGACCGGCGCGCCGATGGCGGTGGCGATGTTGAGCCACAGCGCGCCGGCGAGCAGCGCCGCCATCATCAGCCAGACGAGGGTCTTGCCGTCGGGAATCCGCGCCGGGTCGATGATGCCGCTCCTGATGGTGGCGGTGACCTCGCCGCCCGCGATCAGCGCGCCGGCTGTTTCGGATATGGCGGCGATGAGGAGCGCGCCGCCCATCGTGATGGCCTGCGACCCCACGGCGGGACCGACGTTGTTGGCGACGTCGTTGGCGCCGATGTTCATCGCCATGTATCCGCCGATCATCGCGGCGACCGCCAGCAGCAGCACGTTCTCCCCGCCGATGTTGGAAATCTCGGTATAGATCAGGATGCCCATGAGAAAGAGAAACCCGATGCCCATGCGCATGGACTCGAATTTGCCCTTCAGGGTGGCTTTTTCTATATTGCTGATGTGTTTGAGTTCCAAGGGAAAGCCTTTGGGAA
>JAITDH010000092.1 GCA_031282665.1 Zoogloeaceae bacterium
GCGGTTCGTTCATCTGGCCGAAGACCATCGCCACCTTGTCGAGCACGTTCGACTCTTTCATTTCATGATAGAAGTCGTTGCCCTCGCGGGTGCGCTCGCCCACGCCGGCGAAGACCGACAGGCCCGAGTGTTGCTTGGCGATGTTGTTGATGAGCTCCATCATGTTCACGGTCTTGCCCACGCCTGCGCCGCCGAAGAGGCCGACCTTGCCGCCCTTGGCGAACGGACAGATGAGGTCGATCACCTTGATGCCGGTTTCCAGAAGCTCGACCGAGGGAGAGAGTTCGTCGAATTTCGGCGCGCTGGCATGGATGGGGCGCTTTTCGTCGGCCTCGATGGGGCCGGCTTCGTCGATGGGACGTCCCAGCACATCCACGATGCGGCCCAGGGTGCCATGGCCGACCGGGACCGAAATGGGATTGCCGGTATTGTTGACTTTCATGCCGCGCTTCAGGCCATCGGAAGAGCCCAGCGCAATGGTGCGGACGATGCCGTCTCCCAGTTGTTGCTGGACTTCGAAGGTCAGCCCTTTTTCGATATTGGCGTGCTCGCTGGAAACGTCCAGCATGAGGGCGTCGTAAACCTTGGGCATCGTCTCGCGGGGGAACTGGATGTCCACCACGGCGCCGATGCATTGCACGATAGAACCTTGACTCATTGTTTAATCCCCAGTTTCATCAAAAATCTTAAACAGCCGCCGCGCCGCCGACGATTTCGGACAGCTCCTTGGTAATGGCGGCCTGACGGGCCTTGTTGTAAACCAGCTTCAAGTCGCCGATCACCTTCTTGGCATTGTCGGAAGCCGACTTCATCGCCACCATCCGCGCCGATTGCTCGGAAGCCATGTTTTCGGCCACGGCCTGGTAGATCAGCGCCTCGACGTAACGCACGAGGAGGTCGTCGATGACGTTCTTGGCATCCGGTTCGTACAGGTAATCCCATGAGGATTTGCTGGAACCGACTTCCGCGCCGGACAGGGGCAGCAACTGCTCGACGACCGGTTCCTGCTTCATGGTATTCACGAAGCGGGTGTTGGCGATGTAGACCGCGTCTATTTCGCCCGCCACGAACTTGTCCAGCAGCACCTTGACCGGCCCGATCAGCTTTTCCAGGTGCGGGGTATCGCCCAATCCTTCCACGTGGGAAACGATGTTGACCCCCGCCCGCTGCATGAAACCGAAGCCCTTGTTGCCGATGCAGGTGACGGAGAGCTTGCAGCCCGCCCTGTCCCATTCCCGCATCCGCGCCACGACCTGGCGCAGCAGATTGCTGTTCAGGCCGCCGCACAGACCCTTGTCGGAAGTGATTACGATCAGGCCGATCTGCCTGGCTTCGCGCTGCACGAGAAAGGGATGGTGGTAATCGGTCAAGGCATGCGACAGATTGGCCGTCACGCGCCGGATCTTTTCACCATAGGGGCGGGCGGCGCGCATCCGGTCCTGCGCCTTGCGCATCTTGGAGGCGGCCACCATTTCCATGGCCTTGGTGATCTTGCGCGTGTTTTCCACGCTCTTGATCTTGGTGCGAATTTCCTTGCCGCTGGGCATGGGTGATCTCCCTTCGGGCTAGACCCAGGACGTCTTGAAGGACGTGATGGCGGCGGACAGTTTTTGTTCGCTGTCTCCATCGAGTTCCTTGCTCGACTCGATTTTGGCCAGCAGGTCGGCGGCATTCTGTCGCAAGTAGGCCATCAGCCCCTTTTCGAAATCGAGCGCGCGCTTGACATCCACGTCCTCATAGAAACCCTTGTCCGACGCGAACAGCGTGATCGCCATTTCGGAGACGCTCATCGGCGAATACTGCGGCTGCTTCATCAGTTCGGTGACCATGCGGCCGTGTTCGAGTTGCTTCCTCGTCGCTTCATCCAGGTCGGAGGCGAATTGCGCGAAGGCCGCCAGCTCGCGATACTGCGCCAGCGCCAGACGCACCCCGCCGCCCAGCTTCTTGATGACCTTGGTCTGCGCCGCGCCGCCGACGCGGGAAACGGAAATCCCGGCGTTGATGGCGGGACGGATGCCGGCGTTGAAGAGGTCGGTCTCCAGGAAGATCTGTCCGTCGGTAATGGAAATCACATTGGTCGGCACGAAGGCGGACACGTCGCCCGCCTGGGTTTCGATGATCGGCAGCGCGGTAAGCGAGCCGGTCTTGCCCTTGATTTCGCCGTTGGTGAGCTTTTCCACCCACGCCTCGGAAACCCGCGCGGCGCGTTCCAGCAGGCGGGAGTGCAGATAGAACACGTCTCCCGGATAGGCTTCGCGGCCCGGCGGACGGCGCAGCAGCAGGGAAACCTGGCGATAGGCCCAGGCCTGCTTGGTCAGATCGTCGTAGATGATGAGCGCGTCTTCGCCGTGATCGCGGAAATATTCGCCCATCGTGCAGCCGGAATAGGGCGCGATATATTGCAGGGCGGCGGGTTCGGAGGCGGAAGCGGCAACTATGATCGTGTATTCCAGCGCGCCGTGCTCTTCGAGCTTGCGCACCACGTTGGCAATGGTCGAGGCCTTCTGGCCGACCGCCACGTAGATGCACTTCACCCCGGTGCCCTTCTGGTTGATGATGGTATCCACGGCAATCGCGGTCTTCCCGGTCTGCCGGTCGCCGATGATGAGTTCGCGCTGACCGCGCCCGATGGGCACCATCGCGTCGATGGATTTCAGGCCCGTCTGCACCGGCTGGGAAACCGATTTCCGCCAGATCACGCCGGGGGCGACCTTTTCGATCTTGTCGGTGAGCTTGTTGTTGAGCGGCCCCTTGCCGTCGATGGGCTGGCCGAGGGAATTCACCACGCGCCCCAGGAGTTCGGGGCCGATGGGCACTTCCAGGATGCGCCCGGTGCATTTGACCGTGTCGCCTTCGGAAATGTGCTGGTATTCGCCCAGCACCACCGCGCCCACGGAATCGCGCTCCAGATTCAATGCCATGCCAAAGGTATTGCCGGGGAATTCCAGCATTTCCCCTTGCATGACGTCAGCAAGGCCGTGCACCCGGCAGATGCCGTCGGTCACGGAAACAACGGTACCCTGTGTGCGGGTTTTCGCGCCCACTTCGAGGTTTTGAATCTTGCTTTTGATCAGCTCGCTGATCTCGGAAGGATTCAACTGCATTTAAATCTCCTAATTCCTTAACGCGATGGCCATGGCGTCGAGCTTGCCGCGCACGGAAGCATCCAGTACCTGATCGCCGACCTCTACCCTGACGCCGCCGATCAGATCGGCATCCACCGTCACGGAGGGGGTGAGTTTCGTTTTGAAATGCGCTTCCAGCCGCGGCAGCAGGGCTTCCAGATCCGCCTTCGAGAGAGGAAAGGCGCTCGTCACCGTTGCCTCCCTGACGCCTTCTTCCGCGGATCTTTGCGCGGCAAACAGTCCGGCGATCTCGGGCAGGAGGGTGAGACGCCCGTTTTCCGCCAGCACATGAACGAAATTGCCGAAATCCGGCCGCTCGCCCGCCTTGCCAGAAAGCGCCACGAAAAAGCCCGCGACGCGCTCCACGGACAGAGCGGGATCGTCGATGAGATCGGCGACCCGTTCATCATGGGCGGCAAGGGCAAGCTGTTGCAGGCCCGCGTTCCAGGCGTCCAGCGCGCCGCCCTCTTTCGCGGCGCGAAAAGCGGCTTCGGCGTAGGGACGGGCGACAGTGACAGTTTCGCTCATGGATCACAAATCCTGTTGGATGGCGGCAAGCAGCTCGGCATGCGCCTTGGCGTCGACTTCGCGGCGCAGGATCTTCTCCGCGCCCGCGACCGCCAGCGCGGCGACCTGGTCGCGCAGGGCTTCCCTTGCGCGCAACGCCTCCTGTTCGGCTTCCGCCTTGCCGCCCGCGATGATGCGGTCGGCTTCGACCTTCGCCTGCGCCTTGGCTTCTTCGATAATCCGGGCAGCCTGCTTTTCGGCCTGGGTAAGCAGTTCGGCATACTTTTCCTTGCCTTCGCGCAGGGAATCGGCGGAACGTCTGCTTGCCAGTTCGAGTTCATGCTTGCCGCGTTCGGCGGCCGCCAGACCATCCGCGATCTTTTTCGCGCGCTCGTCCAGTGCCTTCACGACGGGCGGCCAGACGAATTTCATCGTAAACCACGCCAGGATGAAGAACACGACCAACTGCGCGAGCAGTGTTGCGTTCAGATTCACGGTGTTGACCCCTTGGAAAGATTGAAAGGGAAGCTAAAAGGAAAGCTCACTGGAAGGGATTGGCCAGGGCGAAGAACATCGCGATACCCACGCCAATCAGGAAGGCGGCGTCGATCAGGCCGGCCAAGAGGAACATCTTGGTTTGCAGCGCGTTCATCAGTTCCGGTTGCCGGGCGGAAGCCTCGAGATACTTGCCGCCCATCAGGGCGATCCCGATACACGCGCCGATGGCGCCCAGCCCGATGATGATACCCGCGGCCAGCGCGACGAAGCCCAAAACTTGTTGTTCCATGACAGACACTCCTTGTAGTAAAAAAAGAAAAAGAAATCGTGACTAATGCGACTCATGCGCCTGACCGATGTACACCAGGGCCAGCATCATGAAGATGAACGCCTGCAAGGTGATGATCAGGATATGGAAAATCGCCCAGATGCTTCCCGCGACGATGTGGCCGAGCCACAGCAGTACGCCGCCCGTGCTGACGCCGCCGGCGGAATCCGCCGCCCACGCGCCGCCCATGAGCGCGATCAGCATGAAGATCAGCTCGCCGGCGTACATGTTGCCGAACAACCGCATTCCATGGGAAATCGTCTTGGCGGCGAACTCGATCAGTTGCATGATGAAGTTGATCGGCGCCAAGGCCCAGTGCGCGCCGAAGGGCGCCGTGAAAAGCTCGTGCACCCAGCCGCCGACCCCCTTGATCTTGATGTTATACCAGATGCAGATCAGGAACACGCCGATGGAAAGCCCCAGGGTGCCGTTCAGGTCGGCGGTCGCCACCACGCGCATGTAGGCGTGATGCGGATCGCCGCCGGTCGCGCCATAGACGCCCTGCCAGATGCTCGGCAACAGATCGACCGGCAGCAGATCCATCGCGTTCATGAGGAAAATCCAGATGAAGACGGTGAGCGCCATCGGCGCGACGAAACGGCGGGATTCGGCGCTGTGCACGATGCTTTTCGCCTGGTCGGCGACCATTTCCACGAGGATTTCGACCGCCGCCTGGAAGCGGCCCGGCACGCCGGAGGTTGCCCGGCGCGCGGCGAAGGCGAGAACGAAAACGGTGATGAGCCCGAGCGCCAGCGAATAGAACAGGGTATCGAAGTTGAGGATCTGCCAGTCCGCGATGCTTTTCTGCACGTGCCCGACATTGTTGAAATGCGTCAAATGGTGGACGATGTACTCGCCGGCACTGGGGCCATTTGCTGCGACAGCTTCTTCGGTTGCCATATTCAAGTCTTTTTCAAAAAAGCAAAAAAATTCGCCTGCAATACCATCACCATGCCGAGCAGCAGGCTGGGCCAATGCACGCCCGGCCAGATCTTGACGATGGCGACCAACAGGGCGAGGGTCGCCGCGACCTTGACGAACTCGCCGATGAAAAACTGCTCGGCGCGGACACCTTCCGGACGCTTCGCCATTCTTGCCAGACGCAGCGCAAGCCACAATGTGGGCAACGCACAGGCCGCGAAAGCCAGCGCCGCCGACAGCGCGCCGCGCGTCCCCGCGAAAAGGGCGGCGAGGCCAACAGCCGGAAGAGCGGCACAAAACTGCCAGACGACGACTCTCAACATGAAGCGGGCCAGCGCGCCACAGGAACGGGATAGCGCGGAAATGTCGTGTAATCTACGGGTTTCAATGTCTTTCGTCAAACAAAAGTTTCGCTGCATCGCAGCAAAAATCCCGGCAAATAACAAGCTGACATGCCCCTGGGAGATGATGTTAATGATGCGCCCATAACCCGACCAGCGGCACGACGGCGCCTCCCAGGAGGATGAGGGAAAACTGGCGGATGAAGCGGCGGGCGTGTCCGGGTTCGTGGCGCAGCATGGGAATGAGGTCGGCCAGGGCGATATAGATGAAGCTGGCGGCGGCGAGCGCCAGCACGTAAGGGAGAAAGTGCCGGGCGTCGGCGATGAAGAAGTAACCGATCAGGCCGCCGAGGAGCGAGGTCAGGCTGGAAGCGGCGTTGGCGAGGAAAGCCTTGCGGCGGCTGTAGCCGGCATGCAGCAATATCACGAAGTCACCAAGCTCCTGCGGAATCTCGTGCATGGTGATGGCAAAGGTGGTGGTGAGGCCGAGCATCGGGTCGGCGAGGAAGGCGGCAGCGATCAGGAAACCATCGACGAAATTGTGGAAAGCGTCGCCGATCAAAACCAGGGGCGCGGCGGAATGCGCGCCATCGTGCCCATCGTGTGTATCGTGTCCATCATGCCCGTCGTCTTCCGCATGCGCGTGCCGCCAGAGCGCCAGATGCTCCAGGGCGAAAAAGCCGAGGATGCCCAGGAAGACGAAGGCGAACAACGGGAAGACCGCTCCGCCATGCGTATGCGCATGCGTGGCGCTCTCCGGCGCGACAGGGAGGACGGGCTGGGCGAATTGGCTTTCGCCAGGCGGATGGACATGCGTCCCCGCCTGCTGCGCGGCCTCCACGGCTTCCGGCAGGATGTCGAGCCAGGCGGAAGAAAGCATGACCCCGGCCGCGAAGGCGATCAGCATGACGCGCGCGCCGCTGGAAAGGCGAAAAGCCAGCAAGGCGGCCAGCGACATGCTGACGAGGCCGCCCAAGAGGGTCGCCAGGAAGATCATGGCAAGGATGGACATGGGTTGTTACTCTCTGCTGGGTTCGTCGTGGGGGATTTCAGGGCAATCCAGGGCAGGATTTTTGCGCGGAATGCATTACCATTGACAGCAATGGGGCAAATCCACGGATGTTATAACGTTGCAAATTACCGCGCAAGGACAGAGCGATGAACACGAGCCGGACGAAACAAAGCGCGCAGGCGGAAAAGCCGCCGGGCGGAACGTCCCCTGTCGGAAAGGAAAAGAGGGCGGGCGCGGCGAGGAACGCCAGGAAGAACCCCGACTGGGCGGCCTATCTGCGCGAAATCATCGCCCGCGCCCAAACGCAACACGCGACGCTCACCCCCATCCGGCAGGAAGTGCTGGAACAGCTTTTCCTCTACCCGCGTGGCCTGAAAGCCTACGACCTGCTCGAAAAAATCAAGACCCGGCGGGAGAACGCCACGCCGCCGACCATCTATCGCGCCCTCGATTTCCTCATGAAACAGGGATTCGCGCACAAGGTCGGGCGGAACAACCTTTTCGTCGCCTGCCGGCACGCCTCGCACCGCTGGCCCAGCCTTTTCCTGGTCTGCCCGCATTGCCGCGCCGTCGCCGAACTGCAAAACGATCCCCTCATGCAAACCCTCATCGCCACCCTGGACGAAGCAGGCTTCTGCCTCGACAGCCCGGAAGTGGAGATCAGCGCCATCTGTCCCGCATGCGCGGGGCAGATGGCAGGGAACAGAAAAGCAAGCAGCGCAGCGACGTTGGTTTTGTAGGTTGGATAAGCCGAAGGCGCAATCCGACATTCGTTCATCACCGGCGCTTGCGCCGCTATTTTTTGCAGTGCAGTGAGCGATGCTTCGCATCGGAGGATTAC
>JAITDH010000247.1 GCA_031282665.1 Zoogloeaceae bacterium
GGTTATAAAAAGGGCGCTTCTTTGCGCCGCCGCGAGAAAGACGAATGACGACCATGCTTTTGTCCGTTTGAAATCGAAAAACTGTGAATTATAAAGGGAAATGAAGGGAAGGCAAATACCTGAAAATATCTGACATCCGCGAACAGGACAAAAACCCTGCTTTGTTCCACCACGCGGTAAAATGCCACCTTTGCTTTCACGGCCGATGCCATGTCCCTGGACGATCTTCCCCTTTATCTGCAACGCATCCTGAACGCGCAGGTCTATGATCTTGCGCTGGAAACGCCGCTCGATTTCGCGCCCAATCTTTCCGGGCGGGTCGGCAACCGGGTGTATCTCAAGCGCGAGGATATGCAGCCGGTGTTTTCCTTCAAGCTTCGCGGGGCGTACAACAAGATCGCCCACCTGCCGTCCGGCAAGCTGGCGCGCGGGGTGATCTGCGCTTCCGCCGGCAATCATGCGCAGGGAGTGGCGATGTCGGCGGCGCACCTGCGCGCGCGGGCCGTCATCGTGATGCCGACCACGACGCCCGCCATCAAGGTGGAGGCCGTCAAGAAGCGCGGCGGCGAGGTGGTGCTGGTCGGGGAATCCTATGACGAAGCCCATGCGCACGCGCTGGAACTGGAAAAAAAGGAGAAACTCACTTTCGTGCATCCGTTCGACGATCCGGACGTGATTGCCGGACAGGGCACGATCGGCATGGAAATCCTGCGCCAGCATCCGCAGCGCGAAGGGGGCATCCACGCGGTTTTCGTCGCCATCGGCGGCGGCGGCCTGGCGTCGGGCGTGGCGGCCTATATCAAGGCGGTGCGCCCGGAAATACGGGTCGTCGGGGTGGAAACCTTCGATGCCGACGCCATGCGCCGTTCCATCGCGGCGGGGGAACGGGTAACCCTGCCGCAGGTCGGCCTGTTCGCCGACGGGACGGCGGTGCAGCGGGTGGGGAAGGAAACCTTCCGCCTCTGCCAGGCCCTCCTTGATGACATCGTGCTGGTGGATACGGACGCGATCTGCGCGGCGATCAAGGATGTGTTCGAGGATACCCGCTCCATCCTGGAGCCTTCCGGGGCGATGGCGGTGGCCGGGGCGAAGGAATATGCGCGGACGCACCGGCTGAAGGAGAAGACCCTGGTCGCCGTCGCGTCCGGGGCGAATACCAATTTCGACCGCCTGCGCTTCGTCGCCGAGCGGGCGGAATTCGGCGAACAGCGCGAGGCGGTGTTCGCCGTCACCCTGCCGGAACGGCCGGGCGCGTACAAGAAATTCGTTTCCCTCATCGGGCGGCGCAACATCACCGAGTTCAACTACCGTTATCACCAGCCCGACGCGGCGCATGTCTATGTCGGGATGCAGGTCGCCAACCGCGCCGAATCCCTGAAGCTCGTGGAAACCCTGAAGAAACACGGTTATCCGACCCTCGATCTTTCCGAGGACGAGATGGCCCGCCTGCATGTGCGGCACATGGTGGGCGGGCACGCGCCGCGGGTGCGCGAGGGCGGCATGAGCGAGCTGCTCTACCGCTTCGAGTTCCCCGAGCGCCCCGGCGCGCTGATGAATTTCCTGAACCAGATGAGCGCGGGCTGGAACATCAGCCTGTTCCACTATCGCAATCACGGCGCGGATACCGGCAGGGTGCTGGCCGGCATCCAGGTGCCGCCGATGGAAATGGACGAATTCCAGCGGTTCCTCGACAAGCTGGGCTATCGCTATTGGGACGAGCGCGAAAGTGAAGTGTACAAGCTGTTCCTGGGCTGAGCATCCGCGCCGCTCCACGCCGGGTGGTTTCGTAGGTTGGATGCGCCGAAGGCGTAATCCGACAATCGTTCATCACCGGCGCGAAGCGCCGCTTTTTATCTTGATTTGCGATGCTGCGCATCGGTGTGGACGAATGTCGGATTACGCTACGCTCATCCAACCTACCCAACCTACGAAATCGACACTCGCATTTCACTTGGCAAGTTTTCCCCTCCACTTTTAATTGCCCCGCGCCACCGTCTCCATGTTCCAGAGGTTTTTCTCGCTTGGAATTTCGCCCTACACGCTCACCCTGTTCGGCCTTTTTCTCGGCATGAGCGTGCAGACCTTCGCCGCCATGCTCGCCTGCCAGACCTGGTGGAACAGGCGCAATGCCGAGTGGTTTGCATTGGCCGCCGCCATGTTGCTCATCCTGCGGCAACGCTGGGCGGCGCTGGATTTTGCCGTCGCCACCGGCGTATATGACTGGCCTTCCATGCTCTGCGATTTCGCAACCACCATCGTCCTGCTCGGGGTGGTGATCGGGTTTCGGAAAAACTGAAAAGAGGCTTCCCTCGCTCAACCGTGTAGTTGAATCAGCCAGAGGCGTAATCCGGACTACGCTATCTGGATACGCGCCGCGTGTTGGCGCCACCGGTCTTTTCCGTCTGGCTCCTTGTGACAGTTTCAAATCAACGAGTCGACATGTCGATCTTGTATTGCTCAAGCGGGATCAGATCGGCGGCGTCGAGAATGCTGGTGTAACGAAGGTTCACTCCATCAGGAACAAAACAGCGGTCGATCAACGCAAAGACGAGCTTCGTGTAGCCTTTCGATCCCTTTTCCATTGCTCGGTCCATGGAGCGCTGGTCTGCTCCTGGGCGGTCGTCTATGTCAATCCCGCTCGGCCAAGTACGGCGGAACAGCCACAGAAGATCCAGTGGTACGCGCTCCCCAACTGACTTTACTACTGCTGGCTTGCGATACTCACTTGCAAAGTGACTGAGTTCGCTTGGCGTTAGCGGCATTGCCATGCTTGACGGTACATTTTTCTCTCCGACCAGCACTGCCTGATCGGCAAGCAGTTGACGCTCGTTCCAGCGAACAATGCCGACGATCTGCGGAACCGGCTTCC
>JAITDH010000266.1 GCA_031282665.1 Zoogloeaceae bacterium
CCCATGCTCGCGCAGACGCCGGACATGGATACGCCCTATGACGTCGGCCGCGCCGCGCACACCATCGCGGGCATTTCCGGCACCGTGGGCATCAAGACGATCAACGTTCTTGCGCATGAACTGGAAGCGGCCCTCCTGCGGCGCAACGAGTCGAGCAAGAAAGATTCCCTGGAAGGGCAGGAGGTCATTCGCCAAACCATCGACATACTGGAAACCGTGCAGGCGCAGATGGACGGTGGCAAGATGCCGGCCGCCCAGCCGGCGCTGATCGACCTCCTGCGCGGCATCTATCCTTCCCACGGTGAAGAGGGCATCGAGCCGGAGATGGCGGCGGCGGACATCGAACTGGCGCCGCTCGCGTCGACGCTGGCAGCCGTGCCAGCCGACATTCCTCCCTTTTCCATCGCCGCGTCTCCCACGCCGCCAACGTTGCTCGTGGACACGATGGAGGACGAGGAATTGCTTGCCATCTTCCTGGAGGAAGCGGAAGACATCGTTGCCGGCTTCTATAGCCAGATTGCCGCCTGGCGCCTCGACAAGATGAGCGAAAGCGCGCCGCATGCCCTCTCCCGCCTGCTGCACACCTTCAAGGGCAGCGCGCGCATGGCCGGGGCAATGAATCTGGGAGAAATTACCCATACCCTGGAAAGCCAGGTCGGCAGGCTGGTCGCCAGGGATGTCATCAGCGACGAAGCGCTGGACGATATCGAAACCGCCTGCGACACGCTGGCGCAGACCGTGGAACGTTACCGGGCCGGCAACTATGCCATTCCCGTCCTGCCGGAATTCAGTTCGCCCGAACTCGCTCCGGAAAGGGAAATTCCCGCCGCGGCGGAAAAACCGTCCCTGGCTTCCGATCTCTTTGCCCCTGGAGTCGCGACCGCGCCTCCACCACGGGAGGAGGTCGAGGAAGAAACGGTGGAGGAGCGGGAAGAAAAACTGACGCAGGCCATCAGCGAATTTTCCGACCTGCCCGCCGAGTCGATGGCCCCGCCGCCACCCCCGCCGCCTCTGCCGGCCAGCAGCACCGTGCTGGACAGCCCCGACATCGAAGAGGAAGTCAACCGGAAGCTCGGCCTTCCTCCCCTCCTGCGGGACGAACTCGACGAACAGCTTCTGCCGATTTTCCTGGAAGAGGCCGTCGATCTCATCAGCGGCTTCCAGCAGGAAATCGCCGCCTGGCGTTCCAACAGGACGAGCGAGGACGCGCCGCGCGCCCTGGCCCGCCTGTTGCACACCTTCAAGGGCGGCGCGCGCATGGCCGGGGCGATGAACCTGGGGGAACTGACGCACGCCACCGAAACCAGGGTCGGAGAACTGATGAACGCTGGAGAAGCCAGCGATGCCGACCTGGATGAAATCGCCTCGGTATGCGACACCCTGGGCGAAACCGTGCAACGTTACCAGTCGGGTGACTATGGCGCGCCGAAACTCGTCACCCCGGCGCCAGCCGAAAAAACCTCCGAAGCGCCATCGCCCGTTGCTGAGCGCGCGCCCGAAACGGCGGCGGCGAGCGGCGATGCGCCGGCGCCGGTGGTCAGCCGCGCCGTTGCCACGCCCGCCGCGCCGCGCGCGGAAAGTGAAAGCCGCGCCCAGTTGCGGGTGCGCGCCGACCTGATCGACCGGCTGGTCAACGAAGCGGGCGAACTTTCCATCGCCCGCGCCCGTATCGAAGGGGAAATGCGCGAACTGAAAGGTTCCCTCATCGACCTCACCGAAAACGTCATTCGCCTGCGCCGCCAGTTGCGGGAAATCGAAATCCAGGCGGAAACGCAGATACAGTCCAACACGGACAGCGGCGCCAAGATCGGTTTCGATCCGCTGGAACTGGACCGCTTCACCCGCTTCCAGGAACTTACCCGCATGATGGCCGAGTCGGTAAACGACGTGGCGACCGTGCAGCAGAATCTCCTGAAAACCCTCGACGACGCCAATGCCGCCATCACCGCCCAGGCGCGCCTGAACCGCAGCCTGCAACAATCGCTGATGAGCGTGCGCATGGTGCCCTTCTACAGCCAGAGCGAACGTCTCTACCGCCTGGTGCGCCAGACCTCCAAGGAACTGGGCAAGCGCGCCAGCCTCGACATCCAGGGCGGGCAGGTCGAAATGGACCGCTCGGTGCTGGAAAAAATCCTCTCGCCGCTGGAACACATGCTGCGCAACTCCGTCGCGCATGGCGTGGAAATGCGCGCAGAGCGGCTCAAGGCCGGCAAGCCGGAAATCGGGGAAATCACCCTCTCCATCACCCAGGAAGGCAACGAAATCATCCTTTCGCTCTCCGACGACGGCAGCGGCCTGGATGCCTCCCGCATCCGCCTCAAGGCGGAAAGCGCGGGATTGCTCGTGCCGGGACAGGAAGTCGACGATCAGGAACTGCTCAACTTCATCTTCGCCTCCGGATTTTCCACCGCCTCCAGCGTCTCCCGCGTCGCCGGGCGCGGCGTCGGCCTGGACGTGGTGAAGACCGAAGTCGGCGCGCTGGGGGGACGGATCGAAATCATCAACCGTCCCGGCCAGGGAGCGACCTTCCGCCTTTACCTGCCGCTCACCCTGGCCGTCACGCAGGTCGTGCTGATCCAGGCCGGCGGCAAGCTGCTCGCCATTCCCTCCGCCATGGTCGAACAGGTCATGGAAATACGGGAACACAATCTGACCGAAATGCAGAGCAAGGGCGAAGCGGTCTGGCAGGGCAACCACTACCCCTTCCACTACCTGCCGCGCCTTCTCGGCGACGAAACCAGCATGCCGGAACAGCGCCGCCTGTACTGGGTCATGCTGCTCAGATCCGGGACGCAGCGGGTCGGCGTCCTGATCGACGAAATGCACGGCAACCAGGAAATCGTGGTGAAAAACGTCGGACCGCAAATGGCGCGGGTCGTCGGCATATCGGGCGCCACCGTCCTGGGCGACGGCAAGATCGTCCTGATCCTGAATCCGGTCGCCCTGTCCACCCGCCTCTCCAGCCTGGGCAGCAGCATCCTGGCCGCCGCCCGCCAGCAGGAAGCGCAGGTCGTGGAAGAAGAAGCTCCCCGCCAGCCCATGGTCATGGTGGTGGACGACTCGCTCACCGTGCGCAAGATCACCAGCCGCCTGCTGGCCCGCGAAGGCTACCAGGTCGTGCTGGCCAAGGACGGGGTGGACGCGCTCGAACAGTTGATCGAAACGGTGCCCGACGTGATTCTCTCCGACATCGAAATGCCGCGCATGGACGGCTT
>JAITDH010000028.1 GCA_031282665.1 Zoogloeaceae bacterium
GGAAATCGCGGGTTTTTGCTGTCCGCTTCCCGGGCGCGGCGTGTCGGAAACGACGGTGCGTCCCTGTTCGTCTTTCCATTTATAGACCTGCGCTTCGACGGGCGCGGCAAGCAGGCCGAGCATGGCGAGGGCGATGGTGGAGAGCAGATATTTGCGCATGACGATGCCTTTCAATAAAAAGGTAAGGGTTTCGCCGGAGGGCGAAGAAAAACTGCTTCGGTTATAATACTTCTTTGTGACCTCAGGTTAAAGGCCATGCGACTTCTGCAAAAAGCCCTGACTTTCGACGACGTTCTGCTCGTTCCCGCGCATTCCCGCATCCTGCCCAAGGAAACCGCGCTTTCCACCCGTCTGACACGCAACATCCGCCTCAATATCCCGCTCGTTTCCGCCGCCATGGACACGGTGACGGAAGGGTGGCTGGCCATCGCCCTCGCCCAGGAGGGCGGCATCGGCATCATCCACAAGAACATGTCGGCCAGCGCCCAGGCCGCCGAGGTGGCGAAGGTCAAGCGCCATGAATCCGGCATCCTGAAGGATCCGATTTCCGTCGATCCGCAGATGAGCGTCCGGCGGGTGCAGGAGCTTTCGCGCCAGCACCGCATTTCCGGCTTTCCCGTCATCGACGCGTCGGGCACGGTGGTCGGCATCGTCACCAACCGCGACCTGCGCTTCGAGAACAATCTCGAACAGCCGGTGCAGGCGATCATGACGCCGCAGGAACGGCTCATCACCGTGCGGGAAGGCGCCAGCATCGAGGATGCCAAGGAACTGTTGCGCCGCCATCGCCTGGAGCGGGTGCTGGTGATCGACCAGGCGTTCCGCCTGCGCGGGCTCATCACCGTCAAGGACATCACCAAGGCCACCGAACATCCGGACGCCAACAAGGACGAACAGGGCCGCCTGCGCTCCGGCGCGGCGGTCGGCGTCGGCGAGGGGACCGAGGAACGGGTGGAAAAACTCGTGGAAGCGGGCGCCGACGTAATCGTGGTCGATACCGCGCACGGTCATTCCCAAGGGGTGCTGGATCGGGTCGGCTGGGTCAAGCGGAATTTTCCCAATGTCGAGGTGATCGGTGGCAACATCGCCACGGGAGACGCGGCGCGCGCGCTTCTCGACGCGGGCGCGGACGGGGTGAAGGTCGGCATCGGCCCCGGTTCCATCTGCACCACCCGCATCGTGGCGGGCGTGGGCGTGCCGCAGATCACGGCCATCCACGACGTTGCCGAAGCCTTGCGGGGAACGGGCGTGCCCATGATCGCCGACGGCGGCATCCGCTATTCCGGCGACATCGCCAAGGCGATCGCGGCCGGGGCGGACGCCGTGATGCTGGGCGGATTGTTCGCCGGCACCGAGGAAGCGCCGGGCGAAGTGGAACTCTTCCAGGGACGTTCCTACAAATCCTACCGCGGCATGGGATCGCTGGGCGCCATGCAGTCCGGTTCCGCCGACCGCTATTTCCAGGACGGCGCCGCCAATGTGGACAAATTCGTTCCCGAAGGCATCGAAGGCCGGGTGCCCTACAAGGGTTCCGTGCTGGCCGTCATCCATCAACTGATGGGTGGCCTGCGCTCCTCGATGGGCTATCTGGGCTGCTCCTCCATTCCGGAAATGCACGAACGCGCCGCCTTCGTCGAAATCACCGCGGCCGGGGTGCGCGAATCGCATGTTCATGACGTGCAGATCACCAAGGAAGCGCCGAATTACCACGTCGAGTGAGGCGGGCGGAGTGTGGGTTGGTAGGTTGGGTTTGTGTTGGATGAGCGAAGCGTAATCCGACATTTCAACCATACGATGCGCAGCATCGCTGACCAAACAACAGCGGCGCTTTGCGCCGGTAATGAACGATTGTCGGATTACGCCTTCGGCTCATCCAACCTACCTGTGAAACCACGGGGCATCACGCTTTCGGAAGTATCGTCCGCACCAGTTCCGTCCAGTAGGCGATGCCGATGGGAAGGACGTCGTCATTGAAATCGTAGCGCGGGTTGTGCAGGGCGCAGGGGGAGCTGGCGTCCTCGGCATTCTTTTCGCCCGCCTTGCCGTTTCCCAGCCAGACGTAGCAGCCGGGCTTTTCCCGCAGCATGTAGGAAAAATCTTCCGCCGTCATCGCGGGCGGGGCGTCGGTCGCCACCCTGTCTTCCCCGAGCAGGGCCTGCGCGACGCGCTGGCAGAGGCGCGCTTCCGGCGCGCTGTTGATGGTGGGCGGATAGCGGCGGTCGAACGTCGCTTCGATACTGGCGCCGAAACTTTCTCCCACGCCCCGGCAAAGGCGGTTCACGGCGCTTTCGATCCGCTCCTGCACCTCGTCGTTGAAACTGCGGATGGTACCGTGCAGGAACGCCTCGTCGGGAATGATGTTGTAGGCGGAACCGGCTTGCATCTGGGTGATGCTGATGACGGCGGCGTCCAGCGGGGAAAGGCTGCGCGTGCCGATGGTCTGCAACTGGGTAATCAGGTGGCTGGCGGCGAGGATGGGATCGACGCCATGCTGCGGCATGGCGGCATGGCAGCCTCGCCCGCGCACCCGGACGCCCAGGCGGCAGGTTCCGGCCATCACCGGGCCGATATGGACGGCCATTTCGCCGGCCGGCAGGTCCGGCCAGTTGTGCAATCCATAAACCGCTTCCACCGGGAAACGCTCGAACAGGCCGTCCGCGATCATTGCCGCCGCGCCGCCTTCGGCTTCCTCGGCGGGCTGGAAGATGAAAACGACGGTGCCGTCGAAATCCGGCTGCCGCGCCAGATGCCGCGCCGCGCCCAGCAGCATCGCGGTATGCCCGTCATGCCCGCAGGCATGCATTCGTCCGTGCTCGACGGAGCGGTGGGGAAAATCGTTCTGTTCGATGAGCGGCAGGGCGTCCATGTCGGCGCGCAGGCCGATCATCCGTCGCCCGCCGCCCGCGCGGAGCACGCCCACGACGCCCGTTTTGGCCAGTCCGCGATGGACTTCGAGACCGCAGGATTCCAGTTCGCGCGCCACGAGCCCGGAGGTGCGGGTTTCGCAAAAGGCGAGTTCCGGATGGGCATGGATATCGCGGCGCAGGGCGATCAGTTCGGGGAGGAAGGGGAAGGCGGTAGAAGACACGGAAGGCATGGGAAATGTCATGTGAATCGTCAGTAAATCCTGTCCCGGTTGCCGGTATTTCGCTGGCAACCGGGAATATCGTTGTTCCAGTTGTTTCCGTCCGGCGCGCATTTCCAGAAACGATCCGGGCCTTCCGTACCGCAGATCAGGGAGGGAAAGGTGGTTAGTCCGTCACAGGTTTTCGGACGCGCCGGGGTCGGGGAGGGAGGAGGAGAATCTATCGCCACGGGTTTTTCCGGGCTTTTCGGGCTTGCTACGGCAGGCGGCACATTTTGGCGCGCTTTGGAGGGGGGTGGGGAAGGTTCGCTGGCGGGCGGAACGCCCGGATCATCGGCGGGCGTTTCCCCGACCGCGGAATCCGTCTCGCTTGTTTCGGTTACCTCGGTTGTTTCGCTTGCCTCGGTTGTCTCGATTGTTTCAGGCGGCGCGGGGATTTCGGCCGGCTCTGTCGGCGGTTCCGCTATCGCCGGCGCGGTTGGTTCTTCTGTTGCGTTCTCCGTGGCCTGGGGTTGCAGGATGAGGTAAGTGGCAATGGCGAGCGCCAAGAGCAGGAATATCCCCAGGAAGACGATTTCCAGTCGCACGCCCCGTTTCCGCGCCCGCTCCTCCTGTTCCTCGCCGGCAGGAACGGCCTCGTCGACTTCGGACGCCGGGGAAATATCCTCCGGCGAAGGGTCTGCCGTCGCGCGCTCCTCCGGAGCGTCCGGGGGGACGTCATGCGGCCTCTTGCCGCAATGGCGGCAGAACTGCGCATCGGCCAGTATCTCGGCATGGCAATGCGGACACGCGATGACGCTCTCCCGGCCGTGGCCGCAGGCGGGACAGAATTTCACCCCTTCCGGCAAAGGAGCGGAGCAGCGGGTACAGAACGCGGTCATCGTGACGCTCCCTCGATTGCCTTCGTCAGAGAAGCGAAGCGTTGAGGGTATAAAGCCCGGTCAGCGAGGCTTCGGCAAGGATGTGGCCGCGCATCGCCTGGCGCAGCGCGGCGGCGGTCGGCGGCGCGGCGAGTTCGGCTTTTTCCAGATCCAGCGCGTACAGGGTGAAGACATAGCGATGAATGAGATCGTCATTCCACGGCGGGCAGGGGCCGTCGTAGCCATAGTAGTCGCCGCGCATATCGTTGTCGCCAGCGAACCAGCCGGTGAAATCGTTGATCCCCTGCCGCGCGCCGTGCGGGACGGGCAGCGTACCGGATTTGCCGCGCGGCGCGACCTCGCTGGAAAACGACCCCGCCGCGATTTCACGCAGGCTGGCGGGAAGATCGAACAGCACCCAGTGGATGAATTCCACGCGCGGCAAGGTCGTCGCGACGGCGCGGCCTTCCTGGTTGACATCGTCGCCAACGCTGGGAGCGTCCGGGTCGCTGCAAATCAGGGCAAAGCTCTTCGTCGCGCCAGGGGCGTCCGTCCATGCCAGATGCGGATTGAGATTGCGGCTCAAGGCGACATGGGTCTGGCTGTCGGGAATGCAAAAGGCAAATTCTCCCGGGATGCGCGCACCCTGGGCAAAACTCTGGCTGGTCAATTGCATGGAGGATCTCCTTTCGTGACGTTTGTGACGTTCGTGGCGCAAGGGGGCATTATGCAACGAAGTGCCTAAATGAAACAGGGGCGAGTGACAGAGGGTGCAAACCAAAGTGGAGGAAAAACCTTGTCTAGCAAACGCAAGCGCAAAACCTATGCGCTCACCTTCAAACTCGTCATTGTGAGGGCCGCAGGCCCGTGGCAATCCAGACGGCCTTTCCGTTTACTCTGCCGTTCCAGAAAACTGAACCGCAGCCTGGATTGCCACGGCGCTACGCGCCTCGCAATGACGAGGTTGGAGGTAACCACACAGGTTTTCCTCCACTTTGGATTGCACCCAGTGACAGATGGGGTTACCGTATTGCGAAGGCCGCAGTCCCGTGGAAATCCAGGCGGCTTTTCAGTTTGCCTTGCCGTTCCAGAATTGAACCGCTGTCTGGATTGCCGCACCGCTTCACGCCTCGCAATGATGAGGGTGGAGGCAAGCGCGCTGATTTTCCTCCACTTTCAACTGCGCCCCAGAAGACGACTTTTTTACACAAGCGACGATTTTTTGATTTATAATCCGCCGCTTATGTCCGAATGGAATGCATCTTCCGCCAAGCTGGATGTCTGGCGTTTTGCCCGTGAGGGCGGTTTCCTGGAAGGCCGGGTGCCGTTGGCGGCCCTGACCCGTCTGGCGGATTTGCTGGCAGGCGAGGCGGGGACGGTGGCTTTCCGTTTGGAGGGCGCGCGGGGAGAACGCGGACAGGCGCGATTGCGGCTCGTGGTGTCGGGCACATTGCCGCTGGTTTGCCAGCGTTGCCTGGCGCCGCTCCCGGAAATACTGGCCATCGACAGCCTGCTGGAATTGGTTGCTGCCGAGGCTGCCGAGGGCGAGCCAAGCCAGGAGGAGCTGGAAGACGATTCGCTGGATTTCCTGCCCGTGCCTTCCGACGGAAGAATGGCGTTGATCGACCTCATCGAGGATGAAATCCTGCTGGCTTTGCCGGTCGTGCCGCGCCATGCGGATTGTTCGCCGCCCGTGAGCGCGGCCGCGCAGACGCCACCGCATCCGTTCGCGGCGCTTTCGCTTTTGAAGCGCCGTTAATTGCAACCTTCGTAATCATCGTTTCAGGAGTTTCAAATGGCTGTACAACAGAACAAGAAGTCCCCGTCCAAGCGCGGCATGCATCGCGCGCACGACGCCCTGGACACGCGGGCGCTTGCCGTGGAGCAGACGTCGGGCGAAACGCACCTGCGTCACCATGTTTCTCCCTCCGGCTTTTACCGGGGCCGGCAGGTCATCAAGAACAAGAGCGAGTAATTTCGCCTCTCATCCCGAAAGGCAGGCGTTCAGTCAAGGACAGCCTGCCTTTGTTTTGCGCTGGCTTTTTCTATGTCATATACCATCGCCGTCGATTGCATGGGCGGAGACCACGGGCCTTCGGTCACGGTACCGGCAACCCTGGCTTTTTTGCGCGCCCATCCCGACGCTCGGGTGATCCTGGTCGGGCGTGAGGAACAGATCCGCCCCCACATCCCCCCCGCTTCCGCCGAACGTTGCGAGATTCGCCATGCCAACGAGGTCGTGACGATGGACGAATCGCCCACGCTGGCGTTGAAGAACAAGAAGAATTCTTCCATGCGCGTGGCGCTCAACCTGGTCAAGGAGAAGACGGCCGACGCTTCGGTTTCGGCGGGCAACACGGGGGCGCTGATGGCGATGTCCCGCTTCGTCCTGAAGATGCTGCCGGGGATCGACCGGCCGGCGATCTGCCCGGTGATGCCGACCATGCGCGGGCATGTCTATGTGTTGGACATGGGCGCGAATGTCGATTGCACGGCGGAACATCTGTTGCAGTTCGGCATCATGGGGGCGATGCTGGCGGCGGCGCTGGATCACGGCAACCCGCGCGTCGGCCTGTTGAACATCGGCGAGGAAGCCATCAAGGGCAACGAGGTGGTCAAGCAGGCGGCCGAATTGCTGCGCGCTTCCGGCCTCAATTTCATCGGCAACGTGGAGGGCGACGGCATCTACAAGGACGTGGCCGACGTAGTGGTCTGCGACGGTTTCGCCGGCAATGTGGTGCTGAAGGCTTCGGAGGGGGTGGCGCAGATGCTGGAGCAGGCGATGAGGCAGGAATTTTCCCGCAATCTCCTGACCCGCCTGGGCGCGCTGGCGGCCTTGCCGGTGCTCAAGCATTTCAAGGCGCGCTTCGATCATCGCCAGTACAACGGCGCGAATCTGCTCGGCACCAGGGGGATCAGCATCAAGAGCCACGGTTCGGCGGATGTGGTGGCCTTCGCCCAGGCCATGACCTGCGCCTATGAGACGGCGAGCAACAAGGTCGTCGAGCGCATCAGCGAGAAACTGGCGGAATTGCAGGCGCGGCAGGGCAATATGGCGCAGAACATGACGCAGAGCGAGGCGCAGGAATGACCAGCCAGCCCGTTTACGCGCGCCTGACCGGCACCGGCAGCTATCTGCCCGGCGCGCCGGTCAGCAACGACGATCTCGTCGCGCGCGGGATCGAGACCAGTGACGAGTGGATCGTCGAGCGCACCGGCATTCGTTTCCGCCATCTCGCGGCGCCGGGAGAGACTTCCGGCCAGATGGCGAAAATCGCCGCGGAGCGGGCGCTCGCCATGGCGGGCGTGAGCGCCGCCGAACTGGACCTGATCGTCGTCGCCACCTCGACCCCCGATTACATTTTCCCGAGCACCGCCTGCCTCCTGCAAGGCGCCCTGGGCAACAAGGGCGCGACCGCCTTCGACGTGCAGGCGGTATGCAGCGGTTTCATCCACGCCCTTGCCATCGCCGATAAATTCATCCGCTCCGGTTCGCACAGGAAGGCGCTGGTGGTCGGCTCGGAGGTGTTTTCGCGCATCCTCGACTGGCGGGACAGGGGCACCTGCGTCCTCTTCGGCGACGGCGCGGGCGCGGTCGTGCTGGAGGCGGCCGACACGCCGGGCATCCTCGCCACCGCCCTGCATGCCGACGGCAGCCTGGTGGAAATCCTTTCCGTCCCCGGCCAGATCCACAACGGCCAGGTCTGGGGCGACCCCTTCCTGCGCATGGAAGGGCAGGCGGTCTTCAAGACGGCGGTGCGCGTGCTGGCGGCGGTGGCGGAAGAATGCTGCCGGGCGGCGGGGATGACCGGGGACGGCCTCGACTGGCTGATCCCGCACCAGGCGAACAGCCGCATCATCGACGCCACCGGCAAGAAGCTGAAGCTGGCGAAGGACAAGGTGATCGTCACCGTCGACCGGCATGGCAACACCTCCGCCGCTTCCGTGCCGCTGGCGCTCGACGAGGCGGTCCGCGACGGGCGCATCGAGAAGGGCCAGCGGGTGCTCCTGGAGGGCGTCGGCGGCGGCTTTACCTGGGGCGCGGCGCTTTTCCAATTTTGACGATTCAGGAGCCGGCACTATGTCTTTTGCTTTTGTTTTTCCCGGCCAGGGTTCGCAATCGGTCGGCATGATGGCTGCCTATGCGGGCAACAATGATGACGCCGCGGTCGTGCGGGAGGTTTTCGGCGAGGCTTCGCAGGCCCTCGGCGAGGATCTCTGGCGGATGGTGGAAACGGGCACGCCGGAAACCCTGGCGCGGACCGTCAATACCCAGCCCGTCATGCTGACGGCGGGAGTGGCGGTCTGGCGTCTGTGGCGGCACAGGGGCGGGCGGCTGCCCGCCTGCCTCGCCGGGCACAGCCTGGGCGAATACGCGGCCCTGGTCGCCGCCGGTTCGCTGGCCTTTGCCGACGCGGTGCCGCTGGTGCGGCTGCGCGCCGCCGCGATGCAGGAAGCCGTGCCGCTCGGCACGGGGGCGATGGCCGCCGTGATGGGCCTGGACGACGACGGCATCCGCGCAGCTTGCGAGGCCGCCGCCCAGGGTGAGGTGGTCGAAGCGGTCAATTTCAATGCCGTCGGGCAGACCGTGATCGCCGGACACAAGGCCGCCGTCGAGCGGGCAATGGCCGCCTGCAAGGAAAGAGGCGCGAAGCGCGCCATGGCGCTGCCGGTTTCCGCTCCCTTCCATTCCTCCCTGATGCGCCCGGCGGCGGAAAAGCTGGCGGCCGCCCTGGCGGAGATCAACATCCTGCCGCCTTCCATTCCCGTCCTCAACAATGTCGACGTGGCGGTGGAAAGCGAACCGGCGCGCATCCGCGACGCCTTGATCCGGCAGGCCTATCGCCCGGTGCGCTGGGTCGAGATCGTCCGCGCGATGGCGGCGCGGGACGTCACCCGGGTCGTCGAATGCGGCCCCGGCAAGGTGCTGGCCGGATTGGCCCGGCGTTGCGCCGACGGCGTGGAGGGCATTGCCCTGTCGGATGCCGCCGCGCTGGAAACGAACCTCAACCTGGAGTAAGGCTATGAACGAATCTACGCAAAACCCGCTGGCCGGACAGGTCGCCCTGGTGACCGGCGCGCCGCGCGGCATCGGCCAGGCCGTGGCGCTGGAACTCGCCCGCCAGGGCGCGACGGTGATCGGCTGCGCGATCAACGACGCCGGCGCCGAGGCCGTTTCCGCCTATCTGGCGGAAGCCGGCGCGACGGGACGCGGCATTTCCCTCGACGTGTGCGACGCCGGGCAGATCGAAACGGCCCTGGCGGCCATCGAAAAGGAATTCGCCGCGCCCGGCATCCTGGTCAACAACGCCGGCATCACCCGCGACAATCTCGCCATGCGGATGAAGGACGAGGACTGGGACGCGGTCATCGACACCAATCTCAAGGCCGTCTTCCGCCTTTCCCGCGCCGTCGTGCGCCCGATGATGAAGGCGCGGACGGGGCGGATCATCAACATCACCTCCGTCGTCGGGCACGCGGGCAACGCCGGACAGGTCAACTATTGCGCCGCCAAGGCGGGCGTCGCCGGGATGAGCCGGGCGCTGGCGCGCGAGCTGGCCGCGCGCGGCATCACCGTCAATTGCGTCGCGCCCGGCTTCATCGACACCGACATGACCCGTTCCCTGCCGGAAGAGCACAAGGCGGCCATGCTGGCGAACATTCCCCTCGCCCGCCTCGGCCAGCCGCAGGACGTGGCCGCCGCCGTCGCCTTTTTCGCCTCCCCGGCCGCCGCCTACATCACCGGCACGACCCTGCATGTGAATGGCGGCATGTATATGGGATGACGGGTGTCAGGGATCAGGAATCAGAAAAGGCAAACCGCATCCTCTGTCTCCTGTCCCCTGATTTAATAATGCGGGATGCTTTCCTTGTCAGCCCGTTTTGGTAGAATAGACCAGTTTTTTACAGCCCCTGTTAGGGAAGGAGTTTTTCAATGGATCAGATCATTGCGCGTGTCAAGAAAGTGGTAGTCGATCAACTTGGCGTCCAGGAAGCGGAGGTCAAACTGGAATCTTCCTTCATCGAAGATCTGGGCGCCGACTCCCTGGACACCGTTGAACTGGTGATGGCGTTGGAAGAAGAATTCGAGTGTGAAATTCCCGACGAGGAAGCCGAAAAGATCACCACGGTGCAACAGGCGGTGGATTACATCGCCGCGCACCAGAAATAAGCACCTGTTTTCGTTTTGCGCAAGGCCGGCACGCATGCCGGTCTCTTTGCGCGTCCATCCGCATCTGTCTTGCATCTGTCTTTGAAGGGGATTCGTCTTGTCATATCGCAGAGTGGTCGTGACCGGCCTGGGGATCGTCAGCCCGGTCGGCAATTCGGTTGAAACCGCATGGCGGAATATCCTCGCGGGACGCTCCGGCATCCGCGCCATCAGCCGTTTCGACGCCTCCGGGTTTGCCAGCCGCATCGCCGGGGAAGTGCGCGATTTCGACATCACCCAATACATCGCCGCGAAAGAGGCCCGGCGGATGGATCTGTTCATCCACTACGGCATGGCGGCCGGCATCGACGCCGTGCGCGACGCGGGCCTGGAGTCGCCCTCGGAAGAGGAGGCGGAGCGCATCGGCGTGTGCATCGGTTCCGGCATCGGCGGCCTGCCGCTGATCGAAGCGACCAAGGATGACGTGAGCGCCGGCGGCATCCGCAAGATTTCCCCCTTCTTCGTGCCCGGCTCCATCATCAACATGATTTCCGGCAATCTTTCCATCCACTTCGGCTTCAAGGGGCCGAACATCGCCCTGGTCAGCGCCTGCACCACCGGCACCCATTCCATCGGCGAAGCGGCGCGGATCATCTCGTTCGGCGACGCCGACATCATGGTCGCGGGCGGCGCGGAAGGCTGCGTCTCGCCGCTCGGTGTCGGCGGTTTCTGCGCGCCGCGCGCCCTTTCCACGCGCAACGACACGCCGGAACTGGCCAGTCGCCCGTGGGACAAAGACCGTGACGGTTTCGTGCTGGGCGAGGGCGCGGGCGTCCTGGTGCTGGAAGAATACGAGCACGCCAAGGCGCGCGGCGCGCGGATCTACGCCGAGCTGATCGGCTACGGCATGAGCGGCGACGCCTACCACATGACGGCGCCGAATGCCGACGGCCCCCGGCGCTGCATGCTGGCCGCGCTGAAAAACGCGGGCATCAATCCCGATCAGGCGCAATACCTGAACGCGCATGGCACTTCCACCCAGTTGGGCGACAAGAACGAAAGCGAAGCGATCAAGCTCGCCTTCGGCGAGGCGGCGAAGAAGCTGGTCGTCAATTCCACCAAATCCATGACCGGGCATTTGCTGGGAGGCGCGGGCGGCATCGAATCGCTGTTTACCGTGCTCGCCATCCATCACCAGATTTCGCCGCCGACCATCAATATCTTCGAGCAGGACCCCGAATGCGACCTCGATTACTGCGCCAATGCGGCGCGGGAAATGAAGATCGACGTCGCGCTCAACAATAATTTCGGCTTCGGCGGCACCAACGGCTCGCTGGTTTTCCGGCGCGTCTGAGGACATCCGACAAGCAAGGCGGCGTTCGTGCGCTTCCCCTGCCTGCTGGAACTGCGTCCTTCCCGCCTGCTTTTCCTTTTTTGCCTCCTCGTCCACGCGCTCGCCCTTGCCGGCATCCTGTTTTCACCGTGGGCCGGAGGGTGGAAGATTCTCCTCGCCGCGCTCCTGGCGACCAGCCTGTTTCACACATTCCGCCAGCTTTCCCGCTATCCCGCGCGCCTCGTTCTCGCCGCCGACGGCCTCCTCTCCCTGGGATTTTCCCGCGAACCCGAAACCCCGCGTCCCGCCTGTCTCCTGCCCCCTGTCCTGGCGCTTCCCTGGCTGTGCGTTTTTTCCTGGCGGGAAGAAATGACGGGAAACACCCGCCCCGCGCGTGGCACCCTGGTCCTCCTGCCGGACAGCGTGGACGCGGCAGGGCTGCGCCGGCTGAATGTCTGGCTGCGTTTCAGGAAAGCAGATGACAGATGACAGGAGACAGAGGACAGGAAACAGGAAACAGATGACAGAGTGCTCGCTACGCTCGCTTTGTAGTCTGTGGATCAGTAGTCAAGTTGGCCGCGGGTCTTCTGATTACAGATTACAGACGACAAAGGCCACGTTAGCGGCCGCTCTGTCTTCTGTCTTCTGACTCCTGACTCCTGCTACGCACCCAGGGCGAAGCGGATTTCCCGGATGTCTTCGCTGGCCTCTTCCATCAGGTCCTTGTAGCGGGCGCGGTCGGCCATGGCATATTCGCTGTTCGCGGCGGCGCTGTAGGATAGCCACGGGCAGTTGTTCTCCGCCAGCAGGCAGGAGAAATAGAGCACGTCCGCCAGGGTGCAGGGATCGGTATTGTATTTCCTGCAACTGTGCTCGTGAATGGCGGTCACGATGTGCGTGGGCATGCTCAACACGGAAAGCAGGCTTTCCCCGATGCTGTCGTGCCATCCGCTGACCAGCGAGAGCACATTTTCACGCGTGGCGTACTCCGGATATTCCGAAGCGCGGTACAGAAGATAGAAAACCCCCATGTTGCGCACCATGCCGACCAGCATGGCGTCTTCGGCATTGATCCGGCCGATGCGGCGCGCAAGCACCCGGCCGATGGCGGCCACCTGCAGGGAATGCTCCCAGGTTTGCCGCGCGATATCCTCGAAAGGCCCGATATTGCGGGAAAGCAGCATCTGCTCTACCGCCACCGCCAGCGAAGTGACCCGCACCGTCTCGAACCCCACGCGCTGCACGGCGACGGAAAGGTCGGTGATATCCCGTCCGGAAACATTGTAGGCAATGGAATTCGCCAGCCGCAGCAAGCGCGTGGCGATCAGCGGTTCCACGCCGACGACCTGGGCGACTTTCTCCAGCGACACCAGCGGATCCCTCAGGGCGTCGCGCACGGAAAGGCTGACATCGAGATAGGTGGGGAAATTGGTATCACCGGAAAGATCACGGGCGATGTCTTCCAGAATGTGAAAATGCAGGGAATCGGAGGAAGTCATGGCAGCAAACACGCTTGTGAAATGCGGAAAAGAAAGTATGCCATGCCGCAAGGAAGCTTGGGAAATATTTTACCATTCCGGAAAATGACCCAGGTCTGGCGCGGGAAAAGAACGACAGTGTTGCTTATGCGCAACGAATAAGGCCGTTTTTATACAAAAACCACAAAAACGCTTGGGTTGCCATGGCACGACATGATCCAATTCGCCCCCATATTTCCTTTCCCTTTTTTCCTCCCCATCACTGGAGATTCTCATGCAAAAGAAACTGATCGCTCTTGCCGTCGCCGCCCTGGCTTCCGGCGCCGCTTTCGCCCAATCCAACGTCACCGTCTACGGCACGGTCGATGTCGGCTTCTCCCACCGCGGTGACAACATCGCCTCCGATACCAGCTCCCAGAACGCCATCAACTCCGGACAATCCGCCGGTTCCCTGATCGGCTTCAAGGGCGTGGAAGACCTGGGCAATGGCACCACCGCGCTGTTCGTGCTGGAAGCGGGCTTCTCCGCCGACACCGGCAGCCACGTCGACCACGACAAGCTCTTCAACGAACAAGCCTTCCTCGGCCTCACCGGCAACTGGGGTACCGCCATCGCCGGCCGTCTGGTTGCCCCCCGTCATTCCTTCCTCCGTTCCGTCGATCCCTTCGGCGCGGGCACCGTCGGGCAATACCGCAACGTGTATAACGACATCGATTTCCAAGGCACCGGCCTCCTGCTGGCGGATGTGGATCGTGTCGACAACGCCGTCGCCTACGTTTCCCCCTCCTACTCCGGTTTCAACGTGACCCTCGCCTATGCCACCAACGCGGTCGCGCCGGAAGGCCAGGGCATCGGCCTGGGCGCTTCGATCGACAACGATTCCGACGCCAAGGTGATCGCGCTCCTGCCCCGTTACACGAACGGCCCGCTGGATGTCGGCGCTTCCTATCAACGCATCAAGGTAGACGAAGCGGTTCCCGGCGTCGACCTGAGCGCCAAGGTGACCCAATGGAGTGTGGGCGGCACCTACGACTTCAACGTCGCCAAGCTGGCCGCCTACTACGACCGCTACAAAGGCAAACTGACCGGCGCCGAAACCGAAACCCTGAAGACCTGGCTGCTCGGCGTGACCGTTCCCTTCGGCAAGCATGCTGTCCTGGCTTCCTATACTCAATCCAAGTTCGACGACAACACGAACGCCAGCAACGGCAGTGCCAAGCAATGGGCGCTGGGCTACACCTACAGCCTTTCCAAGCGCACCAACGTCTACGCCGCCTACGCCGACATCAAGAACGACAATGAAAAAGGCCATGCCGACAAGGTGCAGCGTAGCGCCTCTTCCGGCGACGCCCATCACTTCCAGGGCGACGGCTACCAGAACGGCTTCCAGCTCGGCCTGAAGCA
>JAITDH010000035.1 GCA_031282665.1 Zoogloeaceae bacterium
GTTTCCGAGAAACCAATGATTTTCGCTTTGTCGCAGGGGATTGCCCGCACGTTTGGCGAACGAACGGATTTCATCCAGGGACGGCAGACGCCAGGCTTGCTCGCAAAACGGCGGTCGTCCCGCCAGGGTTTGCCGGGCGTCAGAAAGTGATCGACTTTCTTCCCCTGGTTCACCATCCCACAACAAGCCCGATTTCACATCGAACAGGTATTTTGTTCCCCCTGTCTGAACCCACCAGAATGGCGCGTGTTCGCTGTAAAGTTTGTCGTAAATCCTGCGAATCCGCGACGGGATACCAGGGTTTGGGGAGGGCTGGGCAGGTTTTTTGTCGGTATTCATGGCATGGTTCGGTTCAGGTTGGTTTGTCGAAAAAACGCTTGGGGCAAAAAAATTTCGCACGGTGGCAAGCAGCCTGCCCATGGCAGCGGCAAGGGCAGGTGAGATGAGTAGGTGTCGATCATCCTGGCGATGACTTCGTCGGAAACGACGGTTTCGCCTTCGCCTTTCAGGACTTCCAACAATACGCCAGCATCACTGGCGGGAACTTCCAGCACGACCTTGTCGGTTTCGATATCGACGACGATCTCATCCCGCGCGACGGCTTCGCCGACCTGTTTTTTCCATGCGCCCAGCGTACCTTCCGACACGGATTCGGAGAGTTGGGGAACCTTGATTTCAATTAGCATTTTTGTCTCCAGAAAATTTGACTCAATAATCGATTTTGCCCATGGCGGATTCAATCAGCGCCTTCAGTTGCTCGTTGTGTTTGGCAAGATAGCCGACGGCGGGCGAAGCGGCGGCTGGCCGGGATACCAGGAGAAGATTCTGTTTGCAGCCGAGCGAGCGCACCAGATGCTGGCGGGAGGCGAACCAGTACCACGCGCCCTGGTTGCGCGGCTCTTCCTGGCACCAGACGATTTCGCTCGCCTGCGAATATTTCGCCAGTTCGGCCGCGAAGGAGGCTTCCGGGAAGGGATAGAGCTGCTCGATGCGCACGATGGCGATGTGTTTCAGGTCGCGTTCCCGGCGGGCGGCGAGCAGGTCGTAATAGACCTTCCCGGCGCACAGCACGACGCGCTTCACCTGCGCGGGATCCAGGTCGTCCACCTCGCCGATCACCCGCTGGAATTCGCCATTGGCGAGTTCGTCCAGGGTGGAGATGGCGTCCTTGTGCCGCAGGAGCGACTTGGGCGACATGACGATCAGGGGTTTCCTCTGCTTCCTGAGCGCCTGGCGGCGGAGCAGATGGAAGATTTGCGCCGGGGTGGTCGGCACGCAGACTTCCATGTTCATTTCGGCGCACAGTTGCATATAGCGTTCGAGCCGCGCCGAGGAGTGTTCCGGCCCCTGCCCTTCGTAGCCGTGCGGAAGGAGGAGCACCAGGCCGCAGCCGCGTCCCCACTTGGCTTCGCCGGAGGAGATGAACTGGTCGATCACCACCTGCGCGCCGTTGGCGAAGTCGCCGAACTGCGCTTCCCAGACGATGAGTTCATTGGGTTCGGCGGAGGCGTAGCCGTATTCGAAGGCCAGCACCCCTTCCTCGGAAAGCACGGAGTCGTAGCACTGGAAGAGCGCCTGCCCTTCCTGCAAATGCGCCAGCGTATGGTAGGTGCCTTCGTTGCGTTCCCGCCGGTTCTGGTCGTGGAAGGCGGCATGCCGGTGGAAGAAGGTGCCGCGCCCGATGTCCTCGCCGGAGAGGCGCACGCCGTAGCCTTCCGTGAGCAGCGTCGCGTAGGCGAGATTTTCCGCCATGCCCCAGTCGAAGGGCAGTTCGCCCTTGCCCATCGCCCGGCGATCCTCGACGATCTTTTTCACGCGGGAGTGCAGGACGAAGCCTTCCGGCAGGCTGGTGAGCCGCTCGGACAGCCGTTTGATTTCCTTCACCGGCACGCGGGTGTCGCAGGTTTCGAGGTACTGTTTCGTGAAATAGCGTTTCCAGCCCTTGGAATGCGTGCGGGTATAGTTGGAGAGCACCGGATTGTGCAGGAGTTCGCCCTTGTCGAGATGATCGCGGTAGTCCTGGATCAGCCTGTCCGGCTCGCCGGGCGCCAGGGTGCCCTCGGTCACCAGGCGGTCCGCGTATACCTTGCGGGTGCCGGGATGCGCATGGACTTTCTTGTACATCATCGGCTGCGTCACCATCGGCTCATCCTGTTCATTGTGGCCGAGCTTGCGGTAGCAGTAGATGTCGATCACCACGTCCTTGCCGAATTCCTGCCGGTAATCGACGGCCAGCTTGGTGACGAAGGCCACCGCTTCCACATCGTCGCCGTTCACGTGGAAGATCGGCGCTTCCGCCATCTTGAAGATTTCCGTGCAATAGTGGCCGGAGCGGTAATCGCGCGGGTCGGAAGTGGTGAAGCCGATCTGGTTGTTGACCACGATGTGTATGGTGCCACCCGTGCCGTAGCCGCGCGTGCGGGCGAAATTGAGCATTTCCTGGTTGACGCCCTGCCCCGCCACCGCCGAATCGCCATGGATCAGCAGCGGCACGATCTTCTTTTCCCCCTCCGCCCCGTAGCGCAATTGCCGCGCATAGACCGAGCCTTCCACCACCGGGTTGATGATTTCCAGGTGCGAGGGGTTGAAGGCCAGCACCAGATGCACCGGCCCGCCGGGCGTGCCGACGTCGGAGGAGTAGCCGAGGTGGTATTTCACGTCGCCCGCCGAAAGCTCGGAAGCCTTCTTTCCCTCGAATTCGGCGAAGAGCATGGAGGGCGGCTTGCCCAGGGTATTGACGAGCACATTCAGCCTTCCCCGGTGCGCCATGCCGATGACGATTTCCTGCACCCCGTGGATGCCGGAAACCCGCACCAGCTCGTCCATCGAGGCGATCAGCGCCTCGCTGCCTTCGAGCGAAAAGCGCTTCTGTCCGACATATTTGGTATGCAGGTAGCGCTCCAGGGTTTCCGCGGCGGTGACCCGCTCCAGGAAGCGCCGTTTTTCTTCCACCGAATAGCTGCCTTTCCCGCGCACCGGCTCCAGGCGCTCCTGGAGCCAGCGTTTTTCGCGGATTTCGGTCAGATACATGTATTCGACGCCGATCGAGCCGCAATAGGTTTCCCGCGCGGCTTCGAGAATCCTGGCCAGGGTGGCGTGCGTTTCACCCATGCGGAACGAGCCGGTATTGAAAGAGCGGTTCAGGTCCGCGTCGGAGAGCTTGTAATGCGCGGGATCCAACTCGGCGATGAGCGGCCGCTCGGAAAGTTTCAGGGGGTCGAGATCGGCGCGGCGGTTGCCGAGAAAACGGTAGGCGTTGATCAACTGGAGGACGGCAACCTGCTTGCCGTCATCGGCCGCGCGCGGCAGCCCCTGGCGGAAACCGCCCTGGCGGCGGGCGAGATCGGCAAAGGCGGCGATGACCGGGCCGTGCGGCAGATCCCGCTCGACGTAACCCGGTTGCAGCGCCAACTGTTCGAAATAGGCGCGCCATTCTTCCGGCACCTGTCCGGGATCGTCCAGATAATTTTCATAGAGCGCCTCGACGAAAGGCGCGTTGCCGCCGGAAAACAGCGAGCTTTTCTGTTTTTGCAACATGATATTTCCTCTGATTGGGTGGCTGGAGAGCGGGATTCAAAAAAGGCGGCGCCCAAAAAGCGCCGCCTTTCTCCCGTCTTTTTCAGCGTTTATCGAGCGGGACGACGTCGCGCCTGGCCGCGCCGACGTAAAGCTGGCGGGGCCTGCCGATCTTGTATTCCGGATCGGTCAGCATCTCCTCCCACTGCGCCATCCAGCCCGCCGTGCGCGCCAGGGCGAAGATGCAGGTGAACATGGCGGTGGGAATGCCGATCGCCTTCTGCACGATGCCGGAATAGAAGTCGACATTCGGATAGAGTTTTTTCTCGATGAAATAATCGTCTTCCAGGGCGATCTTTTCCAGCGTCTTGGCGAGCTTGAACAGGCGGTCGTTTTCCAGGCCCAGTTCGGACAGCACGTTGTCGCAGATCTTGCGCATCAGCTTGGCGCGCGGATCGAAGTTCTTGTAGACGCGGTGGCCGAAGCCCATCAGCTTGAAACTGTCGCTCTTGTCCTTGGCGCGCTCGATGTATTCGCCGACGTGGGAGACGTCGCCGATCTGCTCCAGCATGTTGAGGCAGGCTTCGTTCGCGCCGCCGTGCGCCGGTCCCCAGAGGCAGGAGATCCCCGCCGCGACGCAGGCGAACGGATTGGCGCCGGAAGATCCGGCCAGCCGCACCGTGGAGGTGGAAGCGTTCTGCTCGTGATCGGCATGCAGGGTGAAGATCACGTCCAGCGCGTGCGAGAGCACCGGGTTGGGCTTGTATTCCTCGCAGGGCGTGCCGAACATCATGTACATGAAGTTCTCGACATAGGAGAGGTCGTTCCTCGGATACATGAAGGGCAGGCCGGTGTTGTACTTGAAGGCCATCGCCACGATGGTCGGCAGCTTGGCGATGACGCGGTTGAAGCTGATGTCGCGGTGCTCGGGGTGGGTGTAGTCCATCGACTGGTGATAGAAAGCCGACAGCGCCCCGACGACGCCGATGATGACCGCCATCGGATGCGCGTCGCGCCGGAAGCCGTTGTAGAAGCGGGTCAGTTGGTCGTGTACCAGCGTGTGATGGCGGATGGTGTCCTCGAAGGCCACTTTTTCCTTTGCGTTCGGCAATTCGCCCTTGCGCAGCAGATAGGCGACCTCCAGGAAGTTGCACTGTTCGGCCAGTTGCTCGATCGGATAGCCGCGATAGAGCAACTCTCCCTTGTCGCCGTCGATGAAGGTGATGGTGGAGCGACAGCTCGCGGTCGACAGGAAGCCGGAATCGTAGGTAAACAAGCCGGTTTTCCCGCCCAGCGAGCGGATGTCGATACATTCATTGCCATGCGTCGGCGCCATGATCGGAAACTCGGCCGGAGCATGGCCCGGAATGTTCAAGATGGCGGTGCGTTCGTTTGTCATAGTCTCTTCCCTGTGTGTCGTTGTGGTGTGAAAAAATCGCGCGCCCGATCATTCGGGTCGCACACTGAAAACCGATACGGAAACGGGATGCCTACTGCCGCGCCCTCGTTTCCCCATATCGTCGCAACCTGGCGACAAGCGGCGAAAAGCGAGTGTCTGCGCACTCTTCCTGACCGTTTATCCAGGGCCACAGTTGCATATCCTCGAGATCGGCAAGCTCGGCGAAACGTTGCTGATCCGCCGGGGAAAGTTCCGGAAATCCTTCTTCCAGGAACCCTCCCAGCAACAGATCCATCTCCAGCATGGCGCGGCGCGTGCAGCGCCAGCGCAGGCGGGAGATTTCGGCGTCGTTCATCGAACTCATCCGGCTCGTCAGACGTAACGCCCGACCATCATTTCCTTGATCTTGCCAATCGCTCCGGTGGGGTTCAGCCCCTTCGGACAGACATCGACGCAATTCATGATGGTATGGCAGCGGAAGAGCCGGTAGGGATCTTCCAGGTTGTCCAGCCGCTCGTTGGTCGCCTGGTCGCGGGTATCGGCCAGGAAACGGTAGGCGGCGAGCAGGCCGGCCGGGCCGACGAACTTGTCCGGATTCCACCAGAAGGACGGACAGGAGGTGGAACAGCAGGCGCAAAGAATGCACTCGTAGAGACCGTTCAGTTCCTCGCGCTCTTCCGGCGATTGCAGGCGCTCGCGTTCCGGCGGCGGATCGTTGTTGATGAGGTACGGCTTGATCGTATGGTATTGCTTGAAGAACTGCGTCATGTCCACGATCAGATCGCGGATCACCGGCAGTCCCGGCAGCGGTTTCAGGACGACCGGCTGCGCCAGGGAATCGAGTTCGGTAAGGCAGGCCAGCCCGTTCTTGCCGTTGATGTTCATCGCGTCCGAGCCGCACACCCCTTCGCGGCAGGAACGGCGGTAGGCGATGCTCTCGTCCTTGGCTTTCAGCTTGGTGAGCGCGTCCAGGAGCTTGCGGTCGTTGGAATCCACTTCCACGGCAATGTCCTGCATGTAGGGACGCTCATCCTTGTCCGGATCGTAGCGGTAAATCTTGAATTGCACCGTGCGTGTCGTCATGCTTGTTCTCCTCGTTATCTCAGTACGACCGGGTTTTCAGGGCAATCGTCTCGACCGAAAGCGGCTTCACATGCACCGGCTTGTATTCGATCCGGTTCCCGTCACGATACCACAGGGTATGCTTCAGCCATTCCTTGTCGTTCCTGCCGTTGGGAAATTCCGGCGTATCCGGCGCGTCGTCGCGCACATGCGCGCCGCGCGATTCCTTTCTCGCCTCGGCGGAAATCATCGTCGCCTTGGCAACCTCGATCAGGTTTTCGGTTTCCAGCGCTTCCACGCGGGCGGTGTTCCAGACCTTGGACTTGTCCTTGATCTCCAGGTTGGCGATCATTTTCTCGACTTCGAGAATCTGCGCCACGCCCTGCTTCAACAGGTCGGCGAAGCGGAACACCCCGGCATGTCCCTGCATGGTGCGGGAAATCGCCGCGCGGGCGTCGAAGACGCCGACGCCGCCCTGCCGCCGGTCGATCGCGTCGATACGGGCAAGCGCCCTGTCGGCGGCATCGGCGGGCAGGTCGCGGTGCGCCTTGCCGTCCCGCAGGTCTTCCACGGCGGAATCCCCGGCGGACTTGCCGAACACCAGGAGGTCGAGGAGCGAATTCGTCCCCAGGCGGTTGGCCCCATGCACGGAAGCGCAGGCGCACTCGCCCGCCGCGTAGAAGCCCGGCACCGGCGTCTGCGCGCCCGCGCCGTCCGGCACGACGACGCGCCCGGCATAGTTCGTGGGAATGCCGCCCATTTGGTAGTGCGCGGTCGGCACCACAGGAATCGGCTCCTTGATCGGATCGACGCCGGCGAACTGGATGGAAATCTCCCGGATGCCCGGCAGGCGCTTCATGATCGTTTCCGGATCGAGGTGGGTGATGTCGAGGAGCACGTAATCCTTGTTCGGCCCGCAACCGCGCCCTTCCTTGATTTCGGTGGTCATGGCGCGGGAAACCACGTCGCGCGAGGCCAGATCCTTGGCGTTCGGCGCGTAGCGCTCCATGAAGCGCTCCTTGCCCGCGTTCCGCAGGATGCCGCCTTCGCCGCGCACCCCTTCGGTAATCAGCACGCCCGCGCCGGCGACGCCCGTCGGATGGAATTGCCAGAATTCCATGTCCTCGAGCGGAATCCCCGCCCGCGCCGCCATGCCCAGGCCGTCGCCGGTATTGATGAAGGCATTGGTGGAAGAGGCGAAAATGCGCCCTGCCCCGCCGGTGGCGAAAATGACCGCGCGGGAATGGAAAAGCACGACCTGCCCGGTCTCCATTTCCATCGCGGAAACGCCGACCACGACGCCTTCCGCGTCGCGAATCAGGTCGAGCGCCATCCATTCCACGAAGAACTGGCTATTGGCCTTGACGTTCCGCTGGTACATGGCGTGCAGCATCGCGTGCCCGGTACGGTCGGCGGCGGCGCAGGAACGGCGCACCGGCTTCTCGCCGAAATTGGACATGTGCCCGCCGAAGGGACGCTGGTAGATCTTGCCGCTTTCGATGCGATCGAAGGGCATCCCGTAGTGTTCGAGATCGACCACCACTTCCACGGCCCTCCGGCACATGTACTCGATGGCGTCCTGGTCGCCCAGCCAGTCGGACCCCTTGACGGTGTCGTACATGTGCCAGTGCCAGTGATCTTCCTCGGAATTGCCGAGCGACGCCGCGACGCCGCCCTGGGCGGCCACGGTATGGGAACGCGTCGGGAACACCTTGGAAAGGACGGCGGTTTTCAGGCCGGCCTCGGAAAGTTGAATGGCGGAGCGCAGTCCAGCGCCACCCGCGCCGACGACCACCGCGTCGAATTTGAGAATGGGGACACTCATTTACAGCCTCCAGAGAATCGCGGCAATCCAGCCGGCGTAACCCACCAGCACCAGAATCGTCAGCACATGCAAGGTCAAACGCACACCGACGGGCTTCACATAATCCATCCAGAGGTCACGGATGCCGATCCAGGCGTGATAAAAGAGGGAAAGCGCAAAGACGAAGGTAAAGAATTTCACCAGCCCGAAAGCGAATATGCCGCGCCAGGCCTCGAAACCGGAAGGCTGCACGGCCAGCAGCACGACCATGAGGAAGAAACTGTAGGCCGCCATGACGACGGCGGTGACGCGCTGCGCGAGCCAGTCCTTGAGACCGTAATGCGCGCCGACAACAAGACGTTCGATCACAGCAGTACCCTCCACCACAGAATGACGGTAAGCAGGACGCTCACCGCGAAAACGACCACGGCGGAACGCCGGGCGGAAAGAAGATCGACGCCGATGTGCATGTCCATGAGCAGGAAACGGATGCCCGCGCAGAAATGGTGCATGTACGCCCAGATCAGGCCCGCGAGAATCAGGCGGACGAAGGGCTGCGTGCTGATGTCCTGGAACTGCCGGAAGGCTTCCGGCGACGTCACGCTCAATTGGAACAGCGCAATCAGCGGGCCAAGCAGAAGAAAAAGCCCGACCCCGCTGAGACGATGCAGGATGGAAAGTTTCCCCGGTAGGGGAAGGCGTATCTGGAACAGGATTTCGACAAGCCCCAAATGCTTGGGGCGAGGTTTGACACATGCCTGAATTGCTTTTGTCATGGTTGTTATCCTTTGATGTGAGGGTTCAACGGAGTTTTTATTATACAGGTCTGGGCTAGTTCAGTTCGTTGAAGTAGTGGTAGCGGTCGGTGCGATAAAAGCCCCTCCGCCATTCCACGGGGCGGTTTTCATAGGTGTAGGTGATGCGCTCGACCAGGAGGAGCGGCTGGCCGGCCTCCGCCTTGAGACGGGCGGCGATGGCCGCCTCCGCCGCAACCGCCCGCAGATTCTCTTCCGCGCGAATCATGCGCACCCCGAAACGGCGTTCAAAAACGCTGTACAGCGAGCGCTCTTCCTGCAACAGGCTTTCCAGCGTCAACGAGCCGAAAATATCGACGACGAGGAACATCTGGTCGAAAACCACCGGATCGTTGTCGAGGAACAGGATCCGCTCCAATGCGACCACCGGATCGTTTTCCCCGATGCGCAACGCCGCCGCCACATCCCCGGTCGCCGCGATCACGGCGCAGGAAAGCGGCTGGCTGCGCTTTTGCCGGGATTTCAGGTCATCCGCCCGCAGGCGCAGAAAACGGTAATGCGCGCGCGGATCGTCATGGGAGGCGACGAAAGTCCCCTTGCCCTGCAAGCGAACCAGCAGATTTTCAGCGGCCAGCTCGTCGATGGCCTTCCTCACCGTTCCCTGGCTGACGCCGAAACGCGCCGCCAGTTCGGCCTCGCTCGGAATCATCGCGCCCGGCGCCCACTCACCCGCGCCCAGCGCCTGCAACAGCAACCCCTTGATCTGCCGATACAACGGACTGAACATGGGATTGCCGCCGGCACGCGCCACCACCTGCCCCACCTGGCGAGGCGGGACGACGATATTCTGCGGCGAGGGCATGGAGTGCGAAGAGGAATGCGACATGGAGGAGCATTCCACCACAAAAGGTTGAAAAAGTCTATTTTATATAAGACTTGGGGCGCGATTGGAAGTGGAAAGACACCGGTGCGCACACGCCAATCTTGTCATTGCGAGGCGCGTAGCGACGTGGCAATCCAGGCGGCGGTTCCGTTTTCTGGAACGGCAAGGCAACGGAAAGGCCATCTGGATTGCCACGGGCTTCGCCCTCGCAATGACGAGGTTGAAGGTGAGCACATAGGTTTTGCGTTCGCTCTGCTTGGCAAGGTTTTCCTCCACATAAGCGCAATCCGACATTCGTTTGATTACCGGCACTTGTGCCGCTGCTGACGTTCATCCCATTCAGCCGTCGTTCCTGACCAGCCGGATTTCGCCCTCGCTGAAGCGGTGGGTGGCGATGGTGCCGGATTCGATGCCTTCCTCGTAATGCAGCACCACATAATCGTCATAACCCGCCGCGCGGGCGAGGCGGCGGGCGTTGCGGCGGAAGAT
>JAITDH010000099.1 GCA_031282665.1 Zoogloeaceae bacterium
TTCTGGTGATGTAGCTCAGTCGGTTAGAGCGACGGACTCATAACCCGTAGGTCGGCAGTTCGATTCTGCCCATCACCACTGGTTACCCATCCGAAGCGGTTCCGATGCGATTCCAATGCAATACAGGCTGGGTCTATCGAGGGATGTAATCCAAAGTGGAGAAAACCCGGCAGCGATGTGGTTGGGTAGGTTGGATGAGCCGCAGGCGTAATCCGACAATCGTTGATCACCGGCGCTTGCGCCGCTGTTCCTTGATTTGCGATGCCACGCATCGTGGGGATGAATATCGGATTACGCCTTCGGCTCATCCAACCTACGAAACCGACGCCACGTTCCCCCCTCGTTATCGCGAGGGACGAAGCCTCGCAATGACGAACTTGAAGACGAGCGCATGGATTTTGCGCTCACTTTGGATTGCACTATCGAGCGTTAATTTGACCCGCTTGCGAAAATTCAGTATTTTCGCGTATTTCCTTCACGCGCTCCGCCATGTCCGTCACCCATCCCCCCGCCTTGCCCGATGACCTGAAATTCGAGACGGCGCTTGCCGAGCTGGAAAGCCTGGTGGCGCAGATGGAGGGCGGGAAGCTGGATCTCGAGGATTCCCTGCTCGCCTATCAGCGCGGCATGGCCTTGGTGCGGCATTGCCAGGGGCTGCTGGGCCGGGCGGAAGAGCGGATCCAGGGGATGGAAGAAGGGAAAGAGGGGGAAGAGGGCGTGGCGCGGAATCTTCTCCAGGAAGAAAGGGATTGAACATGGACTTTCCGGCCGGGATGTCCGCCTGGATGTCCGCTACGCAGGCGCGGGTGGAGGCGGCGCTGGAAGCGGCGCTGCCCGCCGCCGACGCCATTCCGGCTCGGTTGCACGCGGCGATGCGCTACAGCGCGCTGGGCGGCGGCAAGCGGGTGCGGCCCTTGCTGGCGTTCGCCGCCGGGGAACTGGCCGATGCGCCGCCGGCGCGTCTGCTGGCGGTTTCCGTCGCGGTGGAGTTGATCCACGCCTATTCCCTGATCCACGACGATCTGCCCTGCATGGATGACGATACCCTGCGGCGGGGAAAGCCCACCTGCCATGTGGAATTCGGCGAGGCGATGGCGCTGCTGGCGGGCGATGCCTTGCAGAGCCGCGCCTTCGAATGCCTGGCGGCGCCGGGATCGTTCGCCGACGCGGCGCGGCAGGTCGAGGCCCTTGCCCTCCTGGCGCGCGCCAGCGGTTCGCTGGGCATGGCGGGTGGGCAGGCGGTGGATCTGGCCTCGGTCGGCGCGCCGCTTTCCCAGCCGGAACTGGAGTTGATGCACGCGATGAAGACCGGCGCCCTGATCCGCGCCGCCATTCTTCTCGGCGCTTCCTGCGGCGAGGATCGCCTGCCGCCGGAGCAGCTTGCCGCGCTCGATCATTTCGCCAAGCGTCTCGGCCTTCTGTTCCAGGTGGTCGACGATGTGCTCGACTGCACCGCCAGCAGCACGACCCTGGGGAAGACGGCGGGCAAGGACGCCGCCGCCGACAAGCCGACCTATGTCAGCCTCATGGGGCTGGAGGCGGCGCGGCGCTATGCCGGGGAATTGCGCACGCAGGCGGCCGAGGCGCTGGCGGCGCTCGGCCAACGGGCCGGGCGGCTGGCCGCTCTGACCGATTTCATTTGTCATCGTTCCTTCTGATCCGATGAGCGATTCCACTCCTTTCCCTTCTGAAGCGCCCTTGCTGGACGATATCGCCTCGCCCGCCGACCTGCGCAATCTGGATCGCCGCATCCTGCCGCAACTGGCCGACGAACTGCGCGCCTTCCTCATCGATTCGGTGGCGCGCACCGGCGGGCATCTTTCTTCCAATCTCGGCACGGTGGAGCTTTCCATCGCGCTCCATTACGTTTTCGATACGCCGCGCGACCTCCTGGTCTGGGACGTGGGGCACCAGAGCTACGCGCACAAGATCCTCACCGGGCGGCGCGAGGAGATGGCGCGCCTGCGCATGAAGGGCGGCATTTCCGGCTTCCCGCGCCGCGCCGAATCCGCATACGATACCTTCGGCGTCGGCCATTCCTCCACTTCCATCTCCGCCGCCCTGGGCATGGCGCTGGCCGCCCGGCGCAAGGGCGAGGAGAAGAAGGTGGTGGCGATCATCGGCGACGGCGCGATGTCCGCCGGGATGGCTTTCGAGGCCCTGAACAACGCCGGCGTCGCCAATGTCGATCTGCTGGTCGTCCTGAACGACAACGAGATGTCGATCTCGCCGCCGGTCGGCGCCCTGAACCATATCCTGACCCGCCTGATGTCCGGCAAGACCTACAACGCCGCCAAGGAAGCGGGGCGGCACATGCTGGGTTTCGCGCCGCCGCTCCTGGAGCTGGCCCGGCGCGCCGAGGAGCATGTCAAGGGGATGATTACGCCGGGGGCGCTCTTCGAGGAATTCGGCTTCCATTATTACGGCCCGATCGACGGGCACGATTTCAACGCCCTCCTGCCGACCCTGGAAAACATCCGCAAGCTGAAAGGGCCGCAGTTCCTGCACATCATCACCAAGAAGGGGCACGGCTACAAGCTCGCCGAGGCCGATCCGATCCTCTATCACGGGGTCGGCAAGTTCGATGCCGAGGCGGGCATCCAGACAGAAGGGGAAGGGAAGGCGGGCCAGCCGGAAAAACAGAGCTATACCCAGGTTTTCGGCGACTGGCTCTGCGACATGGCCGCCGAGGACCCGCGCCTCGTCGCCATCACCCCCGCCATGCGCGAAGGTTCCGGCCTGACCCGTTTCGCGGCGGCCTGGCCGGATCGCTATTACGACGTCGGCATCGCCGAGCAGCATGCCGTCACCTTCGCCGCCGGTCTGGCCTGCGAGGGCCTGAAGCCGGTGGTCGCCATCTATTCTACCTTCCTCCAGCGCGCCTATGACCAGTTGATCCACGACGTGGCGCTGCAAAACCTGCCGGTCGTCTTCGCCATCGACCGGGGAGGGCTGGTCGGCGCGGACGGCGCGACCCATCACGGCAGTTTCGACCTCTCCTATCTCGCCTGCATTCCCAACCTGGTCGTCATGGCTCCGGCGGACGAGGACGAATGCCGGAAAATGCTCTCCACCGCCTATCGTCTCGATGTCCCCGCCGCCGTGCGCTATCCCCGCGGCGGGAGCGGGGCAGGGGGGTTGCCGGAAAAGACGCTGGCGACTCTCCCGTTCGGCAAGGGCGAGGTGCGACGCGAGGGCAGGGAGATCGCCCTGCTCGCCTTCGGCAGCCTCGTCTTCCCCGCGCTGCGGGCGGGCGAGGCGCTGGACGCCACGGTGGCCAACATGCGCTTCGTCAAGCCCCTCGATGGGGAATTGATCGCGCGTCTGGCGAAAACGCACCGGCTGCTTGTCAGCCTGGAAGAAAATTCCGTCATCGGCGGCGTGGGCGCGGAAATTTCCCGCCTGCTGTTCGAGCGGGGGCTGGATACGCCGCTCCTGCGCCTGGGACTGCCCGACCGTTTCATCGACCATGGCGAACAGAAGGAACTCCTCGCCGAGGCCGGGCTGGACGAAGCCGGCATCCTGGACAGCATCCGCGCCGCCTGGCAAAGGCTGAACGCTGATAACATGGCGGGCCAGGACACGCACAAGGATACGAACAAGGACACGACATGACCCCCGACACCCCCATCGATACCCCCAATAGCAACCTTCCCATCCCCGACGTGCAAAGCTCGGCGGATACCCGCCGGCTTGCCATCAACAAGGTGGGGATCAAATCCATCCGCCATCCGATCAGGGTCAGCGACCGCGACCGCGGCGTCCAGCACACCATCGCCACCTTCAACATGTACGTGGGCCTGCCGCACAATTTCAAGGGCACCCACATGTCCCGCTTCGTGGAAATACTGAACGGCCACGAGCGGGAAATCTCGGTGGAGAATTTCCCCGCCATGTTGAAGGAAACAGTGGCGCGCCTGGAGGCCGAGACCGGCCACATCGAGATGAATTTCCCCTATTTCATCAACAAGTCCGCCCCCATCTCCGGGGTGCGCAGCCTGATGGACTACGACGTCACCTTCCTCGGCGACATCTGCGCCGGCGGCAGGATCACCACCCGGCTGAAGGTCGTCATCCCCGCCACCAGCCTTTGCCCCTGCTCGAAGGAAATTTCCGAGCGCGGCGCGCACAACCAGCGTTCGCACGTCACCGTCACCGTGCTGGTCAACAAATTCATCTGGATCGAGGAACTCGTCCAGCTCGTCGAATCCGAAGCCTCCTGCGAACTGTACGGCCTCCTGAAGCGCCCCGATGAAAAATACGTCACCGAGCGCGCCTACGACAATCCCAAGTTCGTCGAGGACATGGTACGCGACGTCGCCGCTCGCCTGAACGCCGACGCGAGAGTCATCGCCTACACGGTGGAATCGGAAAATTTCGAATCCATCCACAACCACTCCGCCTACGCCCTGATCGAGTCGGAGGAGAAATGACGGAAATCATGCGCGAAACCGGAACCTTCCAGCGGGTTTGTGCTGGCATCGAGAGGAATCAGGCATGAGTGACCGTCAGTTTCAGCCCCAGGGCGCGGGCGACTTTCAGAATCGTGCCGAAGCTCGGATTGTTTTCGCCGGAGAGCGCCTTATAGAGGCTTTCCCGGCCAAGCCCCGTTTCCCTGGCAAGCTCCGTCATGCCGCGCGCGCGGGCAATGTCGCCCAGGGCGGCGGCGATAAAGGCCGGATCATCCCCGGCTTCCGCGAAGCAGGCTTCGAGGTAGAGCCGCATGTCTTCCTCGGTTTTGAGGTGTTCGGCGGAATCCCATTTCCTGAGTTTCATGATTCAGTCTCCAAGTTCTTGCGCCATCCTGAGCGCGGTTTCGGTGTCCTTTTCCTGGGTGGATTTGTCCCCCCCGGTGAGCAGCACATAGACCACGGCGCCCTTTTGCTTGACATAGACGCGATACCCCGCGCCGACATGGACGCGCAGTTCGGAAACGCCCCCGCCAACCGGCTTCGCGTCGCCGAAGTTGCCCAGTTCCGCAAGCCGGATGCGCGCCTGTATCCGGCGCTTGGCAATCTTGTCCCGAAGGCCGGCAAACCAAGCGTCGAAAACTTCCGTGGTCATGATCGTGTTCATGCCTTGGATTGTATCCTGTTTTATACAGAACCCAAGGATTTTTTGATGGATCAAGGCACCGCGTGGCGCGGTGTGGACAGAGGACAGAACGGCCGCTGGCGCGGCCTTGCAGGGGCGCGCTGCGCGCGCCTGCGGACGCATGCAATGCGCCCCTGCGACGTTATCATCAATCACAACACTACACGAAAGAGCAGACCATGAAACTCGAAACCATCGCCGTCCACGGCGGCTACAGTCCCGATCCGACCACGCGCGCCGTCGCCGTGCCGATCTACCAGACCACCTCCTATGCCTTCGACAATTCGCAGCATGGCGCCGATCTCTTCGACCTCAAGGTGCCCGGCAACATCTATACCCGCCTGATGAATCCCACCCAGGACGTGCTGGAAAAGCGCCTGGCCGGGCTGGAAGGCGGCATCGCGGCGCTGGCCTTTTCCTCCGGCATGGCCGCCATCACCGCCTCCATCCAGACCCTGGCGCGGGCCGGGGACAACATCGTCACCTCTTCCACCCTCTATGGCGGCACCTACACGCTGTTTTCCCACACCCTGCCGAGCTACGGCGTCGAAGTTCGCTTCGCCGATCCGCGCGATCCCGGCAGCTTCGAGAAACTCGTGGATGCGCACACCAAGGCCGTCTTCTGCGAATCCATCGGCAATCCCCTGGGCAACGTCACCGATTTCGCCGTCCTCGCCGAAATCGCCCACCGTCACCAGGCGCCGCTGATCGTCGACAACACGGTTCCCTCGCCCTTTCTCTGCCGTCCCTTCGAGCATGGCGCCGACATCGTCGTGCATTCGCTCACCAAATACCTGGGCGGACACGGCAATTCCCTCGGCGGCATCATCGTGGACGGCGGGCGTTTCCCCTGGGCGAAACATCCGGAAAAATTCCGCTGCCTGAACGAGCCCGATCCCGCCTATCACGGCGTGGTTTACACCGAAGCCCTGGGCGATGCCGCCTACATCGGGCGCGCCCGCGTCGTTCCCCTGCGCAACATGGGCGCGGCCATCAGCCCCTTCAACGCCTTCCTCGTCCTGCAGGGCGTGGAAACCCTGGCGCTCAGGATGGAGCGCATCTGCGCGAACACCCTGTCCATCGCCCGCTACCTGCGCCAGCATCCCAAGGTGAGCTGGGTCAATTACGCCGGGCTGGAAGATCATCCCGATCATCCCCTGGTGCAGAAATACATGCGCGGCCACGCCTCCGGCATCCTGACCTTCGGCGTCAAGGGCGGCCGGGAAGGCGGCATCGCCTTCCAGGACGCGCTCAAGCTCTTCACCCGCCTCGTCAATATCGGCGACTGCAAGAGCCTCGCCTGCCATCCCGCCTCCACCACGCACCGCCAGCTTGCCGCCAATGAACTGGCCAAGGCCGGCGTTTCCGAGGACATGATCCGCCTCTCCATCGGCATCGAACACGAAGAGGATCTGATCGCCGACCTGGAACAGGCGCTGGGGTAGGGGGCAGGAGACAGAGGACAGGAGACAGAGGACAGGGCGGCGCTGCGCGCCTTTGTGGTCTGTAGTCTGTGATCTGAACGGAACCCACGGATGTAAGGGAGTGCATATGCCAAACACTCGGCTACTGGCGACAGATCACAGATTACGGTCTTCGGGTGCGATTGAAAGTGGAATATGT
>JAITDH010000134.1 GCA_031282665.1 Zoogloeaceae bacterium
CCCATGCGCGCCGCCGTGCCCAGTTCATGAGACTGCGCGGCGGCCGCGAAAACGACGCCGACGACCAGGAACAAAAGCCCGGAGAAAAAATTCTGCTGGTTTCTGATGATCCCCATGATCCGCTCCATCCGACTCATTCCGCCCGGATGCCCGATTCCCGCGCCACGCGCGAGAAAGTCTGGATATCGCGCACGATGTTGGCATCCAGTTCTTCCGGCGTGCTGGCCGCCACGTTGTAGCCCATTTCCTCCAGTTGCTTGCTGACGGCGGGTTCCTTCAGCACCTCGGCGAAATCATGGTAGAGCTTTTGCACCACCGCGTCCGGCACGCCGCGGGGGGCGACGATGCCTTGCCAGGTCGCGATGGAATAGCCCTCGACACCCAGTTCCTGCAAGGTCGGCACGTCCGGCAGGGCCTTGGAGCGTTGCGGCGTCGACACGCCGAGCGGAATCAGGGTGCCTTCGCGCACATGTCCGGTCGCGGCCGCTAGCGTCACCAACGTCGCGTCCAGGTGACCACCCAGCATGTCCAGCAGGATGGGTCCGCCACCGGGATAGGGAATGTCGTTGGTTTCGATGCCCAACTGTTTGGTCAGCATCACCAGCGCCAGTTGTTGCAGGCTGCCCACGCCGCCCGGAATGCCGACCGTGATCTGGCCGGGCTTCTTCTTGGCCAGCGCCACGAATTCCTCCAGCGTCTTGACCCCCAGACCCGGACGCACCAGCAGCAACTGGGGATTGACGACGGCCTTGGTCACGCCGCGCAGATCCTTGATGGAATCATAGGGGAGCTTGCGTTCCAGGGCGGCGTTGATGGCGATCTGGTCATCCCCGACCAGGAGCGTATGACCGTCCGGCCGGGAACGGACGACCTGTCCGGTTCCGATACTGCTGCTCGCGCCCGGCAGGTTTTCGACGACGACGGACTGTCCCCATTTCGCCGAAAGCTTCGGCGCGAGTGTGCGCGCCAGCTTGTCCGCGCTCCCCCCGGGAGCCAGCGCCACGATGATCCGGACGGATTTGGACGGAAAGGCGGTCTCCTGCGCGAAGACGGCGGGCGACCAGAGCGAGACGCCCACCCATGCCAGAATCGCCAATGCCAACGATACCAACGATACCAACGATGCTTGCGGCACGAATGACCTGCGTTGCATGATGCTTCTCCCCGAATGAATGAAAGTTCGCCATTCTATCGGGTGGGGCGGGACGTCATGAGAACGATGAATTATTTGGTTATAACCAAATGTTCTGGGACGACAAAGGCCGCGCCAGCGGCCGCTCTGTCCTCTGCCTCTGTCCCCAAGCCAGCGACTACAGCGGAACGGTCTCTTCTTCCGTCGTGAAGACGAGGCGCACCTCGCCGTTTTCGTCGGCATCCACGGTGACGCTGCCGCCGTTGGCGAGGCGGCCGAAGAGGAGTTCGTCGGCCAGGGCGGCGCGGATGCTGTCCTGGATCAGGCGGGCCATGGGACGCGCGCCCATGAGGGGATCGAAGCCCTTTTTCGCCAATGCCTCCTTGAGCGCCGTCGTGAAATGGACATCCACCTTCTTTTCGTGCAACTGCTCTTCCAGTTGCATGAGGAATTTGTCGGCCACGAGCAGGATGATGTCATGATCGAGGGGGCGGAAGGAAATGGTGGCGTCCAGCCGGTTCCGGAATTCGGGGGTGAAAAGACGCTTGATTTCCGCCATTTCGTCGCCCGCCTGCGTGCTCGGGGTAAAGCCCATGCGGTTCTTTTGCAGGTCGGCCGCGCCGGCGTTGGTGGTCATGATGAGGATCACGTTGCGGAAATCGGCCTTGCGCCCGTTGTTGTCGGTCAGGGTGCCGTGATCCATGACCTGCAGGAGAACATTGAAAATGTCCGGGTGGGCCTTTTCGATTTCGTCCAGGAGGAGGACGCAATAGGGCTTCTTGCTGACCGCTTCGGTGAGCAGGCCGCCCTGCTCGAAGCCGACATAGCCCGGCGGCGCGCCGATCAGGCGGGAAACCGCGTGGCGTTCCATGTATTCGCTCATGTCGAAACGCAGGAGTTCGATTCCCAGGGTATAGGCGAGCTGGCGGGCGACTTCCGTCTTGCCGACGCCGGTGGGGCCGGAGAAAAGATAGGCGCCGATGGGCTTGCCGGGGATTCCCAGGCCGGAACGCGCCATCTTGATGGCGCGCGCCAGCGCTTCGATGGCGGCATCCTGGCCGAAGACCATCGCTTTCAGGTCGCGTTCGAGGAATTTCAGGTTGTTCCGGTCGTTGGCGCTGACGTGGCGCGGCGGGATGCGGGCGATCTTGGCGACGATTTCCTCGATCTCGCCCTTGCCGATCATTTTCTTCTGCCGCGACTTGGGCAGGATGCGCTGCGCCGCGCCGGCCTCGTCGATGACGTCGATGGCCTTGTCGGGCAGGTGGCGATCCGTGATGTAGCGCGCGGAAAGCTCGACGGCGGAGGAAAGCGCGGCGCTGGTGTAACGAACGCCGTGATGCGTCTCGAAGCGCGTCTTCAGTCCCTTCAATATCTCCAGCGCCTCCGCCTGGGAGGGCTCGCCCACGTCGATCTTGTGGAAGCGCCGGGAAAGGGCGTGGTCTTTTTCGAAGATGCCGCGATATTCGTTGTAGGTGGTCGCGCCGATGCAGCGCAACTGCCCGGTGGAAAGGGCGGGCTTCAGGAGATTGGAGGCGTCCAGCGTGCCGCCGGAGGCGGCCCCGGCGCCGATCAGGGTATGGATTTCGTCGATGAACAAAATGGCGTCGGGATTCGCCTTCAGTTCTTTCAGGACATTTTTCAGGCGCTGTTCGAAATCACCGCGATATTTCGTGCCCGCCAGGAGCGCGCCCATGTCGAGCGCATAGACGACCGCCTTGCCGAGCACTTCCGGCACATCCCCGGCAATGACCTGGCTGGCCAGTCCTTCGGCGATGGCGGTCTTCCCCACGCCGGCCTCGCCGACCAGGAGGGGATTGTTCTTGCGGCGGCGGCACAGGGTCTGGATGACCCGTTCGAGTTCCAGGCCGCGGCCGATCAGGGGATCGATATGGCCTTCGGCGGCCTGCCGGTTGAGATTGACGGTGAAACTCTCCAGGGGGCTGGCCTGCTGCACATCCTTGCCTTCCATGCCGGCGGGCGCGCCCTCGTGCCGCCCCTGCGGCGCCGTCTTGCTGACCCCGTGGGAAATGTAGTTGACCACATCGAGCCGGTTGACGCCCTGTTTCTGCAGGTAGAAAACGGCGTGCGAATCCCGTTCGCCGAAGATGGCCACCAGCACGTTCGCGCCATTGACCTCTTTCTTGCCGGAGGATTGCACATGCAGGATGGCGCGCTGGACGACCCGTTGGAAGCCGAGGGTGGGCTGGGTGTCGATGTCGTTCGCGCCGGGCACGACCGGCGTATGCTCGGTGATGAAGCGGGCGACGTCGTGGCGCAGGGTTTCGATATTCGCCCCGCAGGCGCGCAGGGTCGCCGCCGCGGTGGGATTGTCCAGCAGGGCGAGGAGCAGGTGCTCGACGGTGATGAACTCGTGCCGCTTCTGGCGCGCCTCGACGAAAGCCAGATGCAGGCTGATTTCAAGTTCCTGTGCGATCATCAGTTTTCCTCCATGACGCAGGCCAGTGGATGCTGGTGCTGGCGGGCATGCGCCAAAACCTGCCCAACCTTGGTTGCCGCGATGTCGCGGGGAAAGACGCCGCACACGCCCTGCCCTTCGTTGTGAACCTGCAGCATGATGAGGGTGGCGCGTTCCTTGTCCATGGCAAAAAAGCGTTGCAGCACACCGACGACGAAATCCATCGGCGTGTAATCGTCATTCAAGAGCAGCACCTTGTAGAGCCGTGGCGGTTCGGTGGATATCTGCTCGCTTTCCAGGATCGCCTGGTCGTCATTGCGGGTTGTCATGCCGGTAATTTTCATACACTCGGAAGGGAAGCGCAACATTCCGGCAATCATTTGTTGCCCGGTGATACAGGTGTCCCGAATGACCCTAACTAAGACCGCTGGGCTGTTCTCCAAATCAAAGCGTCACGAATAGCGCCGACGTCCACACGCGGGACTGATCACGCTGGCGGGCGCTGATGAACAGCGGATGCTCGCGGCCCTTTTCCAAGCCGAGATCGGCCAGCGCGATATGCCCCGAAACGTCACGCGGGAGAGGAGCGTCACTAAGCTGCTCCAGCGCTACCTGCAATTCCACGCCCGGTAGTGGCGTAACGATTGCCCCGGCGGACAGCAACTGCTCGCCGGTAAGTTCAAGTGTTACCGTGGGCGCGTGCGGATGGGGTTGTGGCTCCAGAGGATCGCCCACCTTGATATAGCTATCGATCCGGCAGTGCAACGTGATGCGGGCACTGGCAAGTTGTGAGATATCGATCTCCAGGCTATCGGTATCGCCGTTTGTGCTGGTTCTCAGCGCCAGGGTCGTGGCGTCCTTGCGCCAGACCACCTGTTCAGGATGATCCGCTCCGAGGAAGCGGAAGGCGTTGATGGTCGCGCCGGTGATGCTGATCTCGCCGTTCCAGTAAGCACCACGGTAACGGTCCTTGATGCGCGCGCCACTCAAGCGCAGGCGGATGCGTCGCGGGGACAGACCTGCCTCGGCGTGCAGGTTCCGTGACCACAGGCTCTGCTCACCACGGAACAGTTCGATGTGTTCCCAGCCGGCGTCACCCAGTAGGCGGTAGTTCAGGGTCGTTTCATCGGTGACGTGTAACACGTCACCCATCAGATACTCGCCCAAGCGCAGCAAGGCGAAGCTGCGTTCGCCGGTGGTGGCAAAGGTATGCCGAGCGCGTAACGCCTTGCCCACCCCGGCGCGGTCGAAGGTGGTGGCGATGACGCCGGTCAGTCCGCCGCGTGAGCCGAACACGGCGGTGGCTGGTGCACCACCGCCGCAACGCCCTTGGTGCTCATCGCTGTTGGCTGCCACGCCGACCCGGTAACCGCGTTGCAGAGCCTCGGCATAAACCCAGTGGAACTGGCCCCAGGCAGAACCGACTTCGACCAGCCGTTCCAGTTCGGGATGATGCCAGTCCAGATTGCAGCGACGGCCGCCGATGTGGGGTATCATCAGATGGTCTTCTGGGTTGCGCGCATAGGCAGCATACAACTCATCCACTGGCCAGGCGCCGGGCCTGATGGTGCCGGCAGTAAACTCGTTCCACTCGAAGGAGCGCACCGAGCGCCCTTGGGCGTCGAAGGGAAACACTGGCTTGTCTTCATGGAGGAAGACCACATTGCGGTCACCACCGGCGCAGGAGTTGCCGCACCATTCGGTACCCGGGTAACAGACAAAGCGGCCCGGCTCGTTGAACTGGTGGATCAGCGCGACGGCTGCGTCCCAGCGTTGCTCGGTGATGTTGAAGTCGTTGGCGGTATAGCCGAGCACATCCAAGCCGGCGACATCGCGACCGTAGCTCAGGTTGTACAACGTATCGTTGGTTCCCACTGTATCGTCCGAGTGCACGTGCAGGTCGGCATACAGTGGGCGCAAGCCCGTGGCCGCCGCATCCACCGTGATGAATGCCGTGCCGCTCGCCACGCCGGAACATTCGGTACTGGCGCGGATCGACCATTCACCCTGCGAGGGTAGGACGAGTGCCGACAGCCGCAGGATCGCCCAACCTTCGCTGGCCAGCGTGAAGGGAATGCGCTGTGTCTCGGCGGAGCTGGCCAGGATGATCTCACCGACAAGCGGTGTTTGCCGGCAGGTATTGCCCCAGGCATCATCGGCGCGCACCAGCAGATCGAAAGGCTGGCCTTCGCCAATCAGGCGAGGAGCGATGATCTGCAAGCGTTCCGGGGTACCAGGCACGATATCCAGCAGCAGGTCGCCGGGAACTTCGGCGAATTTCGAACTGCCCAGCGGGTCGATGAACAGGCGCAGGCGGAAATCCTTCTCGACGAAGCTCTGTACTCGGGTGCCGGGTCCCCCCTGGCGCCGGTCGCCGAGGCGGATGATGATGCGGTCGCCGGGGTTGAGGTAGCCGTCGACGATGTCGATCAGGATAGCCTTCTGGAAGGGCCGTTCATGGCCCTTCTGGTCGAAGCGCACCTTCAGGTGCTGCACGGTGGCCGGACTCTGCCCCGGCACCAGTTCGCCGGCTTGGTATTCGGCGCTCACGTAGTTGGCGGCGATCGGGTCGCTGGTCTGGAATAGCGCCCAATCCGAATAGAATTTGAACGCGAGCTTCAGCCAGGCTCCATCGGCGAGGCCACTGGCGCCCACTTCGTAGACGAAAGTGATCTCGTCCCATTGACCGGCTACCAACGTCCGGCGGTTGCAACGAATGCCGCCCAGGAACGGTCGCGCTTTGTTGCGCGCATAGAGTCCGGTCGGGGCGATGTATGCGCCTGCGTCACGGGGATCGAAAGTCTGGCTCACGCGGATACCTCGTTGAAGATGCGAAGGGAGAAGGAGGCGAATCGCTTCAAGTAGCTCGCCAGGACTGGTAGTGACCTTCAAGGCGGCGGAATACCAAGCTCTCCATCAGCCAGGCAAGCAGCCCGATGATGGCGATGCCCAGCAACACTTGGCTGCCGTTGCCGATCTGCCCGCCCATCGACACCATCCAGCCGATGCCTTGCGAGGCGCCGATCATTTCCGCAGCTACCAGTGCCCGCCAGCCCTGGCTGAAACCAATGCGTAACGCGGCGGTGAGGAAGGGCAGGGAGGCGGGCAGGTAAATGTGCGCGAGCAATTGCAGCGGGGTGGCGCCGAGCGTCCTGGCGGCGCGGACCTCGCCATCACGGATGCCCATCACGCCTTCTTGCAGGGTAACGGCCATCGGAAACACTGCCGCGATGAAGATCACCAGCATGATCGAGAAGAAGCCGAGTCCAAAGATAATCAGGATCAACGGCGCCCAAGCGATCGGCGGGATTGCCATGAACAGGCTGTTGAGCGGTGCGACGAACTCTCGCAAGCGCCGCGACAGGCCGGTGGCGGTACCGATAAACACGGCAACGACCACGGCGCTACCGAAGCCGGCCAACTCTTCCAGGGCGCTGGCGCGAAATTGCTTCCACAGCGAACCATCTTGAATCCAGCGTAGCGCTTCAGCGCCGACCATCCAGGGTTGTGGCAAGACGTAGCTCGGAAAACGGCTGGCCAAAAGTATCCAGACCAGTAGCAGAAAGGGTAGCGAGGCCCAGCCCCAGTTGGGTCTTGGCAATCTCATGACGAACTCAGCGCGAGGCTTTCCGCAGGTAGCTGGTGTCCACCAGGTCCTTCAACGGTACCGTGGTGTTCATGAATTTGAGCGAATTGGAATACGCCATCAAGCGCTGGATGAATTGCAGATCGGCGTCGGTCAGGTCAGCCGACCAGCCCAGTCGCTTGCGTGCCTCGGCGACGATGGCCTGACCATCGACTTGACTACCGTCGAGGCGCTGCACCGATTCCAGCCGGAACGTGTCGGCGATGATGGCGTTGGCCTCCTGCGGATGCTCGTTGAGGTAGGCAATGGCACGCCGATGGGCACGCAGCAGCTTGACCACGTCATCGGGGCGATCGCGCAGTGTTTCCGGCAGGCCGACGATGACGTACCAAGGGTACTTCGGCAGTTCCTGGTTCACGTCCAGCAACAGGCGCGCCGAGCCACGCAGCAATGCTTGGCTGACAAAGGGTTCCCAGGAAAATGCTGCATCGACGATACCGCGATCCAGTGCCGCATTCATGTTGCTCGGCGGCATGTCGACGATATCCAGGTCGTTGTCCGGATTCAGCCCGGCGCGCTCGCCCAGCACATAGCCACGCAGCAGTACATCCATGCCGCTGCCTTTCTTCACGCCCGCCAGCCTGTGACCCTTGAGTCCGGCAAGGTCGTGGATGTCACTCTGGATACCGGCGAGCACGGCAGCCTGGCCGTAGTTCACCTTGGCCAGGATTACGCTCTTCAGCCCTCGCGTGTACCACTGGTATACCGGTGGAGTACCGATATAGGCCACGTCCAGTTCATGGGCAGCCAGCGCCTGCTGGATCACCGGACCATCGCCCAGTGCCTTGATGTCGACGTCCAGTCCTTCGTCACGGTAGTAACCGAGCTTGTCCGCAATCAACACGGGGGCATTGGCCATGGCAAAAACGTAGCCGATGCGTAGGGGTTCAGCGGCCTGGACGGTGGCCAGCCAAGAGATCGTCGCCAGCGCGACGGGCAGGAGGAGTTTCTTGATCTTGATCATGATAGGCTCGTTGTCAGTGGAAGTTGTCGATGCACAGGGGCGAGGAGGGGCGAGGCAGCCATGACTTCGGCGATGCGCGCCATCAGCTCGTTGCGATAGTCCAGGAATGCCGGCAGGCGGCGGGTTTCAAGGTTGCTGCGTGGGCGTGGCAGGTCGATGACCAGTTCACTGTGGATGCCACCGGGAGCAATGTTCATGACTACCACGCGACCGGCGAGGAAAACCGCCTCGTCGATATCGTGGGTGATGAACAGCACCGTCTGGCCCAGCGTAGCCCAGAGCCTTAGTGTTTCTTCGTTCATCGCCGCACGGCTGATTGCATCCAAGGCGGCAAAAGGTTCGTCCATCAGCAATACCTCGGGCTCCAACACCAAAGCCCGAGCGAGCGAAACGCGCTGCTGCATGCCGCCGGACAATTGGCGGGGGAGTTGCTGCGCAGCGTGTTCCAAGCCGACCAGGCGCAGGTACTTCAGGGCCAGATTGCGTTGCTCGTCGGGATTCCCCTTGCCAGCAAGCCTGAGACCAAAGCGCACGTTCTCCAGTGCGCTGAGCCAAGGAAACAACTGCGGATTCTGAAACACATAGCCCAGTCTGGGCAGCTCTGGCCGGGTTGCCTGACCGTGCACCAGCACCTGACCGATGTGTGGCTTCTGGAAACCAGACAACAGGTTGAGCAGGGTAGTCTTGCCGCACCCGGAGGGTCCGAGGATAGCAACGAACTCACCGGGCCGGGCATGCAGGTTCAGCCCTTTGAAGACAGTATGCCCGTTGGGGTAGGAGAATTCGACATCGCGAACGCTGAGCACATCCGGTGGCAGAGAAAGTTCGGCAAGGGACATGGCAAACGCATCAAGTCATCTACAATATGGCAAATACTTGACATAGTACGCATTAAATACAAGTTGTCCCAAGACTGAATGGTTATAACCTTAGAAGCGAAGCACCATCGCATTTCATTCCGATGGATCAATAACCGTGAAAATGCCTGGAAACACAGCAACGGCACGGCTTTATAGGGCGACGCATGCGTCGCCCCTACCGTCGTTATTGGCAATCAAAAGTTTTATCAAGAATAGAACTTCACTAGATGTGGAGCGCAAGCAGCAAGGGACCTTCGTCACTGCACATATGCCCTAAACGCTGACGAAAATATCGCGATAAGCCGCATACCATGTCCCGAAGGCGACCGGCAATGCCAGGGGGAGCAGCAGGCCGGCCGAGAGCAGGGTGGCGAAGGCGATCAGGGATGACAGGAAAGCCAGGCAAAAAAGCGGCGCGAGATTCTTGCGGCAGGCGATATAGCTGGCCTTCAGCGCCATGAGGGACGGCAGGCGGTGCTGGTGCATCAGCGGCGGGGCGAACAGCAGGGCCATGGAAAGCGGCAGGCAGAGCAGGAACAGTATCGGCAGCAGCATGCAAAAGCCCAGGACGCGGTTCAGGATGGCGTCCGGGGAGAAGGGGGCGAAATGGAAGAACAGCGCGCCGCAGGCCAAGGGCAGATGGACCATGACCAGGGTCAGCAGGCCCGGAATGAACAGGGCGGGGGAGACGAATCCGGCGAACAGGTCGCCGGGCAGGAAACGCCGGCCTTTACCCTTTTCTCCTTTCGCGCCTTCCGCTTCTTCCGCCGTTTTTTCCGCTTCGCTTTCCATCCGGCAGATCGTGAACCAGCCGGCGGCGAAGAATGGCAGCAGCAAGGGCATGCCCCAGAGCGCCCTCGCGTCCAGGGCGGCGGGCGCGACGCACAGGGCGAGGAAGAATATCGCCAGCAATGCCCAGCGTCCCGCCGCCTGCCGGAACAGCACCCACCCTTGCAGGAGCCAGTCCAGCGCCGCCTGCGTGGGCAAGGCGCGGCTTTCGCCGGAAAAAGGAGCGGGCGGAACAGGGAACCGCATCAGGCAGTCATCGGCAGGCGGGATTCGGCGTTCCCATTCGTTTCCAGGCCACGCCGGGCGATCCATTCCTCAAAGAAGGTATCCGCCCTCTTCCTCCTCCTGTTCCTCCCGTCCCTCCCGTTCCATATCCCGGCCCAGGTTTTTCCAATCCAGGTGACGGGTGCAGATCATGATGACGGACAGGGTGGCGAAGAGCAGCAGGCTTCCCATCAGGAGCGCGCTGTCTTCCGATTGCAGGACGCCGTACAGGACGCCGTAGAGCACGGCGAACCCGCCGCCGAACACCAGCCCCAGGCGGCGGCTGGCGAAGACGCCGGAGAGATAGACGGCGATCAGCGCGACCGAGGCGAGGGCCGAGACGAGGTAGGCCCAGGCGAAGGGCAGGTGCTCGGAAAGCGCGACCAGGAGCAGGAAAAAGAGGGTGAGTTCCAGTCCGACCAGCAGATATTGCATGAAATACATCGGGCGGCGGCGGAGAATTTCGCCGAGGAAGAAGGCAGCGAAGGTCAGGGTGATGAAAAGGATGCCGTATTTCACGGCGCGCGAGGATTGCAGGTAGATGTTGACCGGGTCGATGAAGGAGACGCCCAGGATCTCTTCCTGGCCGCGCAGGGCGGCGTCCAGGTCGCGGCTCAGGTGGGAAACGTCCCATTCGGCGGTGAAGCCCTTGCCGTCGACCGTTTGCGAGCGGGGGAGGAAACGCCCCTGGAAACTGGGATGCGGCCAGTCCGAGGTGATTTTCACGTGGTTGTCGCGCGCGGTCGGCGCGATGGAAAGCGTCTCCGTGCCGGTGAGGGTGAGGGGGAAGGAAAAAGCGAAACGGCGGGATTGATCGGGCGGCAGGTTGCCGAGATCCAGTTCCAGATGGCTGCCGCCCATGACGGAGGAAAGGAAGCGGTCGTTCGGCGTGGAAAAATGCCGGATTTCGTCATTGACGGTGACTTCCGGGTCCTTGTCCACCCCGCGCAGATCGCCCAGGCCGAAGAGCATCACCGCGCGGGCGGCAAGCAGTTTTTCCTTTTTCTCGCTCTGGGCAAACCATTGGGCGGGCAGGTCGAGAACGCCCGAAAGGGCGAGATCGAGATGATAAAGGCGCGCCTGGTAGATGCCCCTGTGCCGCGTTTCGACCGTGGCCCCGCCCGTGATCGCCAGGTTTTCCGCCGGAAAGCGGGCGATGCGATCGACGACGCGGCGCGGCAGATTCACGATCTTGCCCTCCTCGCGCACGGTTTCCGCCGGAATCTCGACCTGGTAGCGCACCGCCAGCACCGGCCCGATGAGCGTCTGCTTGCCGGCGGCGGAATTCGCGATATCCGCGATGACGGTATTCTGGTAATCACTGCGCTCCTCGATCTTTCCCTCGATCATCGCCAGCGGCAACAGAAGCCCGATCATCAGCGCGGCGATACCGACAAGCTTGCGAAGCAGTTCCTTGTTCATCGTTTTCTCCTGGAAACCCGTCCATGTCGCGGCATGATACAAGAATTCGCCGCCGATTCGGGAGGCAGGGGTGTAATCCAAAGTGGAGGAAACAAACAAAGCATTGCCGCTTGCCGTTCCCTCGCCCCCGACACTTCGGGGGAGAGGGGACGGCAAGCGGCGGTGCCTCGTTGGTTTCCTCCACTTTGGATTGCCCCCGCCGTCTTGGGTGCAATTAAAAGCTGAGGATGCCAAAGTGATATTTGTGCCTGTTTATCTGGGTGTAATCCAAAGTTTTCCGTCAACCGTATCGAAATCAACCACGAAACCACACTCTTTTTTCGAGCGCGATCACATTTGAAAATCCGGGAGCGTCCCGTAGGGACGCGATTTCGATAACCCCCGGCGTCAGCCGGGGGCGTGGCGACCACTCCCACCCTTGATAGCCCCAACGGGGCGTTACCCGCAGCGGCGTCATGGGGAAAAAACATGTGTTGCACCCGTGTACGAAAAACGATGTGACAGCGGCTCTGCCGAAAACAACGCATGTGCCGATGCGGCTGCACGACGTAACGCCCCGCTGGGGCTACATGATCTTGACCATGTTCCCCCGGCGCCGGGGGTTATCGAGATTGCGTCCCTTCGGGACACCTCCAGTACGCGTTGGCGCTTCGTCTGGACGGTTTTCCTCCCCTTTTGATTGCACCCCAGCCCTTCTGGAAGATGGAACGAAACAATCTTATCGCTTCATCGCCATCGACCGGGCTGCCAAGCGCGAAGCCTCGGCGTGTTCAGGTTTTCCTGCTTGGAACCGGCAAAAAGCAGGGGTTTGCTTTTTGACGTTTCT
>JAITDH010000154.1 GCA_031282665.1 Zoogloeaceae bacterium
CAGCACGCGGGATTGCGCGTTCGCCCGGTAGAGAAAGGCGATCTTCCCGCGCTCCATGCCTTCCTGGACCAACTGGCTGGCCTCGTCGACGGCAAAACGCGCTTCGTCGAGATCGGAAAAACCGGCAAACACCCGGATCGGCTCGCCCGCGCCCGCCTCCGTCCACAGGTTCTTGCCGAGCCGCTCGCGATTGTTCTGGATCAGCGCATTGGCGGCGTCGAGGATATTGCCGTGCGAGCGGTAATTCTGTTCCAGGCGAATGACATGCACACGGGCGAAGGAACGCTCGAAATCGCGCATATTGCCGACCTTCGCGCCGCGAAAGGCGTAGATGCTCTGGTCGTCGTCGCCGACGGCGAACAGGGACGCGCCCCGTTCGTCTCCCTTTTCCACACCCTCCACCCCCGCCAGGAGCTTGAGCCACTCGTATTGCAGGCGGTTGGTATCCTGGAACTCATCGACCAGGACATGCCGGAAACGCGCCTGGTAATGGCGGCGCAGGGGTTCGTTGCGGGTGAGCAACTCGTGCGAGCGGAGCAGCAATTCGGCAAAATCCGCCACCCCCTCGCGCTGGCACTGCGCCTCGTATTCGGCATAGATTTCCGCGCGCTGGCGGGTAAAGGCGTCGTAAGCCTCGACCCTGCCAGCGCGGATGCCTTCTTCCTTGTGGGCGTTGATGAACAGCATCAACTCCCGCGGCGGATGTTTCTCGTCGTCGATATCCAGCTTCTTGCTCAAGCGCTTGATGGCCGCCAGTTGATCCGCGACATCGAGGATCTGGAAAGTCTGCGGCAGGTTCGCCTCGCGGTGATGCAGGCGCAACATGCGGTTGCACAGACCATGGAAGGTGCCGATCCACAGGGCATGCAGGCTGACCGGCGTCAGGGCGGAAAGGCGCGCGCGCATCTCCCGCGCCGCCTTGTTGGTGAAAGTCACCGCCAGGATCGCGTGCGGCATCGCCTGCCCGGTCGCGATCAGCCAGGCGATGCGCGTCGTCAGCACCCGCGTCTTCCCGCTTCCCGCCCCGGCGAGGATCAGGGCATGTGTCGGCGGCTCGCTGACCGGCAGGGTGACGGCCTGGAGCTGCGGCGGATTGAGGAAGGCGAGAAGATCGGACATCGGAGGGCGAAGAAAATGAAAGAAGGAAGGAAAAAAGGAAATCCCCGCGCGAAAGGATCGGGCGGGGATTCGCGGGCAACAATGGTACGCAAATGGCGAACCTTGCTCAGTCGAGCCCCATGAAATCGCGCATGACGTCAAGGGTAAGAACGGGCTTCCAGCCGTCCGCCGTTTTCTCCAGCGCCTGCCAGCCCTTGCCGGTTCCTTCGGCAGTCAGGCATTCGCTGATCGACACGCCGAACAGATCGCCGGCGGCGCGGGGATTGCTTTTCGCGTATTTCTGCATCGCGCGCGCCGCGCTGACGCATTCATCGAGCTCGGCCTTCTGCGTCTCCGTGAGGGGCCCCGCCTTGTACTGCTTGGGAACGAAGCCATACTGCTTGTAGATATAAGGCGGATCCTGCGCCAGGGCGGCAAAAGAGCAGAGACACAAAAGCAGGGGAAATAGCTTTCTCATACCAGACCTCTCGTTTGGTAATAATGAACTCCAAGAATCCCAAGCAAGGAAAGCAAGGGAAGACGATTTTATCATATCGGGACAGGGATCAGGCATCAGGATCAGGGATCAGGTGAAAATGTGACGTCGGTTGTAGGTTGGATAAGCCGAAGGCGCAATCCGACATTCGTTCATCACCGGCGCGTGCGCCGCTCGTTTTTGATTTGCGATGCTGCGCATCGGTATGGTTGGAATGTCGGATTACGCCTGCGGCTCCATCCAACCTACGAAACCCAAACCACGAAACCGCGCAATGACAAATCAATGGTCTCCGTCCTCTGTCTTCTGTCCTCCGTCCCCTGTCTTTGTTATCCGCGCGGCCTTGACGCTTTTGTCCTGGCTTTTCAATACTTCCACCGAGACCTCGCCGAGGTTCAGGCTGACGTGCGCGTCCGGGATTTCCTCGAGGGTTTCGAGGATCAGGCCGTTCAGGGTCTTCGGGCCGTCCAGGGGAAAATCCAGGCCCAGCTTGCGATTCAGTTCGCGCAGGGTGATGCCGCCATCCACGATGACGCTGCCGTCTTCTTCCCAGGCCAGCGGGCGCGGCATGCCGGGCAGCGAGGTGGTGAATTCGCCGACGATTTCCTCGACGATGTCTTCCAGGGTCAGCATGCCCAGGATTTCGCCGTATTCGTCCACCACGAAGCCGAAACGCTGGCGGTTGTCCTGGAAGAAAGCCAGTTGCGCGATCAGCGAGGTGCCGGCGGGAATGTAGTAGGGCGGCGCCAGTTGCGCGCGCAGGGCTTCGGCGTCATACGATTCGCGGTGGAGATGCGGCAGGGCGCGCCGCACCGGAAGCACGCCGAACAACTGGTCGAGGCTTTCCAGGCAGACGGGCAGGCGGCGGTGATGGCTGGTGGCGATGCGCTTTTTGTTTTCTTCCCAGTCGTCCGCGAGGTCGAGGCATTCGATATTGCCGCGCGGGGTCATCACGTCTTCCACGGTGATCTGTCCCAGGTCGAAGAGGTTGAGCAGGAGGCTGCCGTGGGTCGCCGGGATCAGTTCCCGGCTTTCCATGACCAGGGTGCGCAATTCCTCCAGGTTGAGCTTGGGCGCGTCCGCGGCGGGGCGCAGGGAGAGTCCGAGCAGTTTCAGTATCCTGCCGACGAAGAGATTGACGAACCAGACCGCCGGATAGAACAGGCGCGCAAGCGGCGTCAGGATGAAGCCCAGGATCTGGCTCAGGCGGTCGGCGTAGGTGGCGCCGATGATCTTCGGGGTGACTTCGGAGAAGACCAGGATGACGAAGGTCGTCAGGAGCGTGGCGCAGCCGAGCGCCCATTGGTTGCTGCCGAAGAGGCGCAGGGTGATGAGGCTGACCAGGGCGGTCGCGGCGATATTGACCAGGTTGTTGCCGAGGAGAATGATGCCGAGCAGGCGGTCGGTGCGCGCGAGGAGGGCAAGGGCCAGGCGCGCGCCGAGGTGGCCGCATTGCGCCAGATGCTTGAGCTTGTAGCGATTGGCCGCCATCATCGCCGTTTCGCTCATGGAAAAGAAGGCGGAAAGCGCCAGGAGCGCGATCAGGATGGCAAAGAGCAGGGATAGGGGAATGGCGTCCATATCAGAGGACAGAGGGTAGGGGCGCATCGCATGCGCCCACGGCACGGGCCTTGCGATGACGAAATAAGCGCCTGTCCGGTTCTTCCATTTTGCTTGTCTCCCGTCATACCCGGCCGAGCAGCACTTCCAGGACGAAATAGCTGCCGACGTAGGCGAGGAGCAGGGCGACGAAACCGGCGAGCGTCCAGCGGCGCGCCCGGCGGCCTCGCCAGCCGTAGATGTGGCGGCCGGCGAGGAGGATGGCGAAAATGACCCAGGAGAGAATGCCGAAGACGGTCTTGTGCTCGAAGGTCAGCATGCGCTGGAACATTACTTCGGAATAGAAGAGCCCGCTGCCGATCGCCAGCGTCAACAGGACGAAGGCGATGTTGAGGATGCGGAAAAGCAGGGATTCGAGCGCCAGGAGCGGCGGCATGCTGTCCACGAGGCGGGAATGCTGCGGCTGGTGCAGGCGTTTTTCGACCGCGCCCATGAAAAGGGCATGCGCCGCAGCGAGGGCGAACAGGCCGGCGGCCAGCATGATGGCGAAGAAGTGCAGGCGAAAGCCGAGGGCTTCCGTGTGGGCGATCGGATGGCTCTGCGGGAAGAGCAGCGGCAGGAAGGCGGCAACGGCGGCGGAAAAGAGAATGATCGGCTGCACCCCGTCCAGGCGCACCTGGAAGCTCTCCAGCCAGTAGATCAGCGTGGCCAGCCAGATCATCAGGCAAAAGGCGAGGCTGAAGGAAAAATGCATGATCTCCTCTCCGAAGAGCGCCAGTTGCAAGCCGGTGGCGTGGGCCAGCAGGGCGAGGCCGATGGCGCATTTTTCCAGCCGGGCGACGCCGTGGGAAACCGGCGCGGCATGGCGTTTCGACCAGCGGCTTCGCCAGAAATGCGCGCCGAGCGCGAGATAAAGCGTCCCGGCAAACACGAGGAGGAGAGAGAAAGGGTGGAGCTGATTTACAATAGGCATTTCCAAATTCTACTCGAAGCTGCCATGCTTGATAACCTGACGCAACGCCTTTCCAAAGTCATGAAAACCCTGCGCGGGGAAGCGCGCCTGACCGAAGCCAATATCGGCGAGGCGTTGCGCGAGGTGCGCATGGCGCTCCTGGAGGCCGATGTCGCCCTGCCGGTGGTCAAGGATTTTATCGCGGCCGTGAAGGAAAAGGCGCTGGGCGCGGAAGTCGTCGGCTCGCTGACCCCCGGCCAGGCGCTCGTCGGCGTGGTGCACCGCGAACTCACCGCCCTCATGGGCGAGGCGCACGAAGGCATCAACCTGGCCACCCGCCCGCCCGCCGTGATCCTGATGGCGGGCTTGCAGGGCGCGGGGAAAACCACGACGGCGGGCAAGCTGGGCAAATACCTGAAGGAAGGGCAGAAAAAGAAAGTGCTCGCGGTTTCGGTCGACATCTATCGCCCCGCCGCCATCGAGCAATTGCAGACCGTCGCGGCGCAGGCGGGCATCGAATTCTTCCCCTCCTCCCCCGGCGAAAAGCCGGAAGCGATCGCCGCCGCCGCCATCGACTGGGCGAAGCGCCACCATTTCGACGTGCTCATCGTCGACACGGCCGGGCGGCTGGCGATCGACGAAGCGATGATGGCGGAAATCAAGGCCCTGCACGCGGCCGTCGCGCCCATCGAAACCCTGTTCGTGGTCGACGCCATGCTCGGCCAGGATGCCGTCAATACCGCGCGCGCCTTCAACGAGGCGCTCCCCCTGACCGGCATCGTGCTCACCAAGCTCGACGGCGACGCGCGCGGCGGCGCGGCGCTTTCCGTGCGCCACGTCACCGGCAAGCCCATCAAATTCTCCGGCATCGGCGAAAAGCTGACCGGCCTCGAGGCCTTTCATCCGGAACGCATGGCCTCGCGCATCCTCGGCATGGGCGACGTGCTTTCCCTGATCGAGGAAGCGCAAAAAAGCGTCGATGAGGAAAAAGCCCTCGCCCTGGCGAAAAAATTGAAGACGGGCAAGGGTTTCGACCTGAGCGACTTCAAGGAACAGATCGTGCAGATGCGCCAGATGGGCGGCATGTCCGCCTTGATGGACAAGCTCCCCGCCCAGATCGCCCAGGCCGCCGGACAGATGCCCCTGGGTTCGGAAGAGCGGCTGATCCGCCGCGTCGAAGGCATCATCAACTCCATGACCCCGGAAGAACGCCGCAAACCCGAAATCCTCAAGGCCAGCCGCAAGCGCCGCATCGCCACCGGCGCGGGCGTCGAGGTGCAGGAGGTCAACCGCCTCCTGAAACAATTCGAGCAGACGCAGAAAATGATGAAGCACTTCAGCAAGGGAGGCTTCGGCAAGCTGATGCGGGGAATGAAGGGAATGCTGCCGTTTTGATCTTGCCGGTTTCCGCCATCACGGTTTTCGCCATCATTTGCCATCGTTGATCCCATGCCGATCCGCCATCCGTTCCGGGCCTCCTTCTTCTGCGCCCTGCTCCTGCTCTCCGCCACCGCCTTTGCGCAGGATCTTGCGCAGGACGCCTTCAACATGGCCGGGCTGCCCGAAGCGCAGGATTTCATCCACGACATGCGCGACCGCAACGGCATGGACGCGCAGGACCTTTTCCGCCGCTTTTCCCGGCTGACGCCCAACGCCCGCGTCCTGCGGCTCATCGCCCCGCCCACCTCCCCCCTGCAACGTTCCTGGCAACGCTACCGCGCCCGTTTCCTCGACGACATCCGCATCGGAAAAGGCGCGCGCTTCTGGCGGCAGAACGCCGCCGCGTTGAGCCGCGCCCGCGAACGCTACGGCGTGCCGGAAGAAATCATCGTCGCCATCATCGGCATCGAAACCCTCTACGGCCACGACACTGGCCGCTTCAACACCTTCTCCGCCCTGGCCACCCTGGCCTTCTACGAGCCGCGCCGCGCGGATTATTTCCGCCAGGAACTCGAACAACTCCTCCTGCTCGCCCGCGAAAACCAGCGCGACCCGGAACACTACACCGGCTCCTATGCCGGCGCGCTCGGCATTCCCCAATTCATGCCCGGCAGCCAGCGCCGCTACGCCGTGGATTTCGATAATGATGGAGTCATCGACCTGGCGGCGAGCGTGGAGGACGCCATCGGCAGCGTGGCCAATTTCCTCGCCATGCATGGCTGGCAAGAAGGCGCCCCCATCGCCGTCCCCGCCCGCCTGCCCGAACACCTGTCCGCGCAAAAGCTCGCCGTCTGGCTGGAGGCCGGCATCCGCCCCGCGCTCCCGGCGAAGACCCTGCTGGACGAAGGCGTCGTCGCCCAGGCGCAACCCGGCCAGATCGTCACCCTGGTCGACCTCGTGACGCCCGACGCCCCGACCGAATACTGGCTCGGCCACGAAAATTTCTACGTCATCACCCGCTACAACCGTTCCAGCTTCTACGCCATGTCCGTCTTCCTCCTGGCCGGGGAGATCAAGAAAACAGGTGACGCAAGGCCGGGATATGGCGGAAAAGTTACGGTGGAAAAGTGACGCCAGGAAATCCCGGAATGAGGGGAAAGGGCGGCGAAACGCGGTCTTTCATTGGCGGGCGCCCTGCAAAATCCTTATGCTGCCATTGCTCTGGAAGATTTTTGCCTTGCCGAAACTGCGCCTGATCTTG
>JAITDH010000160.1 GCA_031282665.1 Zoogloeaceae bacterium
GTTCTCCTGGTTCCACTGTAACTCTCCCATCGAGACACTATCTCATGACGAAAATAGGGCGTTGCTTTTTTCCTGTGAATTACTGCTATCACTTGTTAATGCACACAAGAGATCATCAATTTTATTCATGGTGGATCGCTCTCTAGAAATTGTCCGTATCTTGATTAACGATAATGCCTTGTAGGGGCGCGCCCCTGCAAGGCCGCAGGCAATCGCTCCACCGCCTGCCATCTCATCCCGCCGCGACCGTGGCCTTGTAGGTGGCGAGGTCGTAGTCGCTGCCCTGTTCGAGGAGTTTGACGGGGGCGAGCAGGATGCGGCGGCCGTTGTAGTCGAATTCCAGGTCTTCTCCCTGCTTGAAGGTCCGGGCGGGGAAGAGGAAGCGGATCGGCTCTTTCGGATCGTCGTCCTGCAACCAGAGCGCGGGGGTTCCGGGCGCGACCGTGGGTTCGGGGTTGCCAGCGCGGGAGCGGATTTCCAGGGGTGCGATGCGGCGGGAAAGGGTTTCGATGCCGATCTTGATTTCGTTGTCGGAGACGCGCTGGACGCGGCGGATGATGCCGATGACCCATTTGTCCGCGCCTTCCGGTTGCAGGGCGAGCAGGGCGCCGACCTTGATCCATTCGCCCTTGTGCCGCTGCACGACCGCGCCGAAGCCGCCGCGGCTGACGTTTTCCACGACCCAGTTTTCCAGCGGCAGGCCCATCGGCTTGCCGCCGAATTCGGGGGATGTCATGACGAAGCTGTTGACGAAGCCGGGCAGGACGCTGACGCGGTGCTTGACGTTGTGGCGCTCGTGCTGGCGTTGCGGCGGGGTGGCCGCCCATTGGGATTCCAGGTGGCGGACGACGTTCAGGAAATTGCCGAGGCTGAAGTTTTCCCCCCGGCCGATCTTGGCCGGGACGGCGTTGGCGGTTTCCGCTTCCTGCACGAGGAGTTGCAGACGCCGGATGGAATCGCCGGGATGGAAGTAGCGCAGGTGGGGGGCAACCGGCGGCATGTTGTTGATCCGCGAGGGTTCGGCGGTGCTGCCGATGTCGACCCAGTAGAGGTTCTGCTCGTTCTTCTGCGGGGAAAATTCGCAATAGGGCAGCATCTGCGCGATCAGGCGGTCGGCAAGCTCGATTTCGGCCGACTGGAGGCTGTTCAGGGAGGCGGTCTGGAAGAAGAGGATTTTCAGGTATTCCCGGTGCGGGGAGGATATGCCGCCCGGGCCGGGATAGACTTGCAGGGATTTTTCCGCGAAGCCGGCCTTTTCCGCGACGAGATAGGCGAATCCCACCTGCGCCCAGTATTCCTTGGGAATGGAGGCGTAGTGGAAGTACTTGTATTTCAGGCATTCGTCGATGGCGACGATGAAACGGATGACGATGAGCGGCAGGCGGGCTTGCAGCGGCTTGGCGGCGTTTTCCTTGTTGGTCGCCAGCGCCAGGCATTGGTAATAGACCTGGGCAAGGGTCGTCCAGAAACTGTGCAGGGGCGTCCAGGCGCGGATTTCTTCCGCCCGGCCGGATCGGGGCTGGTGCAGGTATTCCTGGAGCAGTTGCCGGACGCGGGGCTGGATGGTTTCGTCGAGCAGGCTCGTGTTGGCGAGGCGCTGGCTGGCTTCCATTTCGCTCGCCAGGATGGCCGCCAGTTGCTGGGTCACGGCCTCGACGGCGCGGGTGGCGTCCTCCGGCAGGCTGGAAACGAACTGTTGCAGGCTGCCCGGATCGAGCGGGACGGGTTTTTCTGGCGAGGCGTCGGACATGGTGGTGGTGCGGGGATGGGGCGTAAGGGTAGAGTATATTAAAATCTTGCCTGCAAGAATTGTGTCCATCTCCTTTCTCTTCATTTTTTTATGCTCGCCTACCTCGATTTGATGCGCCACGCGCTGGAAAATGGCCAGGAAAAAGCCGACCGCACCGGCACGGGAACACGTTCCGTATTCGGCTGGCAGATGCGTTTCGATCTCGCGGCGGGCTTTCCGCTCCTGACGACGAAGAAACTGCATCTGAAATCCATCATCCACGAGCTGCTCTGGTTCCTGCGCGGGGAGACGAATATCGCCTATCTGCGCGCGAACGGGGTGCGCATCTGGGACGAATGGGCGGATGAAAACGGCGAGCTCGGCCCGGTGTATGGCCATCAGTGGCGGCACTGGCAGCGTCCGGACGGCGGGGAGATCGACCAGATCGGGAACCTGCTGGCGAGCCTGAAGGAGAATCCGGATTCCCGTCGCCACATGGTGAGCGCCTGGAATCCCGCCGATGTGGACAAGATGGCGCTGCCTCCCTGCCACTGTCTCATCCAGTTCCATGTCGCCGGCGGGCGGCTTTCCTGCCAGCTTTACCAGCGGAGCGCCGACATTTTCCTGGGGGTGCCGTTCAACATCGCCAGCTACGCCCTCCTCACCCTGATGCTCGCGCAGGTCTGCGGCTACCGGCCCGGCGAGTTCATCCACACCTTCGGCGACGCGCATCTCTACCGGAACCATCTCGACCAGGCGCGCCTGCAACTTTCCCGCGCCCCGCGCCCCTTGCCGGTCATGCGGCTGAATCCGGTGGTGGGCGATCTGTTTGCCTTTCGTTATGAAGATTTCACGCTGGAGGGTTATGATCCGCATCCCCACATTCCCGCCCCCGTCGCCGTCTGATCCATCATGACCCGATCCAACGTCCAACTGGCCTGGCAGGCGCTCGACGCGCACGCGCAGATCATGCGTCCACGCCATCTGCGCGAGCTGTTCGCGGCGCATCCGGCGCGTTTTGCGGATTTTTCGCGCCGGGCCGGGGATCTGCTGGTGGATTTTTCCAAACAGCGGATCACCCCGGAAACCCTCCTCCTCCTGCACGATCTTGCGCGCGCCGCCGATGTGGAAAGCTGGCGGCAACGCATGGCGGCGGGCGAGGCGATCAATCACACGGAAAACCGCGCCGCCCTGCACATCGCCCTGCGCGCGCCCGGGGGGGATCAGGGATCAGTACCCGCTGAGGAAGTGGCGAACGATGTGGCGGACGGTCTTGCGCATATGCGGACCTTTTGCCATGCCGTGCATGCCGGGCAATGGCGGGGGATGAGCGGCGAGCGCATCACCGACGTGGTCAATCTCGGCATCGGCGGTTCCGACCTGGGGCCGCGCATGGCGGCGCGGGCGCTGGCCGCCTTCCAGCATCCCGATCTGCGCGCGCACTTCGTCGCCAACATGGACGGTTCCGACCTCGCGCCCCTCCTGGCCAGCCTGAATCCCCGCTCCACCCTGTTCATCGTCGCCAGCAAGACATTCGGCACCGAGGAAACCCTGGCGAATGCCCGCACCGCCCGCGATTGGCTGGCCGCCTACGCGCCGGAGGGCGAAGCGGGCCGCCTCGCCCGCGCCCGGCATTTCGTCGCGGTGACCAGCAACGCGCAGGCGGCGGTGGATTTCGGCATCCCGGCGGAGCACATCTTCACCTTCCGCGACTGGGTGGGCGGGCGTTTTTCGCTCTGGTCGCCGGTGGGGCTTGCCGTCGCGCTCGCCCTGGGCTTCTCCAACTTCGAGGCCCTCCTGGCGGGCGCGCACGCGATGGATCGCCATTTCTTCCACGCGCCGGCGGAGGAAAACCTGCCGGTCATCCTGGCCCTCCTCGACATCTGGAATGTCAATTTCATCGGCGCGGCCAGCCACGGCATTTTTCCCTACAGCCAGTCGCTGGAACTCTTTCCGGCCTACCTGCAACAACTGGAAATGGAAAGCACCGGCAAATCCGTCGACCGGCAGGGCTTGCCGCTCCGCTACAAAAGCTGCCCGATTCTCTGGGGCGGCTCCGGCACCGTTGGACAGCATTCCTTCTTCCAGCTCCTGCACCAGGGCGGGCAGCCGATTCCCTGCGATTTCATCCTCCTGAAACACGCCGATTTCCCGCTCCCCGGCCACCATGCCCGCCTGCTCGCCAACGGCCTCGCCCAATCCGCCGCCCTCGCCTTCGGGCAGACGCGCGCGGAAGCGCACAACGCCGGCATCCCGGAAAATCTCCTGCCGTATCGCACCTTTCCCGGCAACCAGCCCTCCACGACGATTCTCCTCGACCGCCTGACGCCGCACACCCTCGGCCAACTGCTCGCCCTCTACGAACACAAGGTCTTCGTGAACAGCATCCTGTGGGACATCAACGCCTTCGACCAATGGGGCGTCGAACTGGGCAAGAAAATGGCGCAGACCTTCCTGCGCGCCATGGAAGACGGCGGCGAAGCCGAGGAAACGCGGCTGGACGTCTCCACGCGCGGCCTGATCGCCGCCCTGCGCGCATGAGCCTGCGTCCGGGTCTGCATCCGGGCCCCCTTCTTTCGCTGATCGCCGCCGTCGCCCGCGACCGGGTGATCGGCATCGACAACCGCCTGCCCTGGCACCTGCCCGAAGACCTGCGCCATTTCCGCGCGACGACGCGCGGCCACGCGGTCATCATGGGACGGAAAACCTGGGAATCCCTGCCGGAAAACGTCCGTCCCCTGCCGGGGCGGCAGAATATCGTCCTCAGCCGGCAGGCCGGCTACGCCGCGTCCGGGCTTTCTCCAGGAGTCTGGCTTCTCCCCTCCCTGCCGGCCGCGCTGGAAAAACTGGCGGCGGAACAGCCCGATGCGACAGAAGCCTTCATCATCGGCGGCGAACGGCTCTACGCGGAAGCGCTTCCCCTCGCCCACCGCCTCCTCCTGACGGAAATCGACCTGCAAACGGAAGGCGACGCCTGGTTTCCCGCCTTCAACCGCGAGGAATGGCGGGAAGCCAGCCGGGAAAACCATGTCAGCGAACAGGGCATCCCCTTTGCCTTCGTCCGCTACGAACGCCTCCAGGCCGCCGCCTGAAATGTCCGCCCTTCCCCACCCATCCCAGCCAACGGAC
>JAITDH010000174.1 GCA_031282665.1 Zoogloeaceae bacterium
GCCAGACGCGCGGCCGCCAAGAAAGCGCGCGATTTCGCCGAAGCCGACCGCCTGCGCGACGAACTCAAAACCGCCGGCATCGTGCTGGAAGACGGCCCGCAGGGGACGAACTGGCGGCGGTCGGGGGTCAGGAATCAGGGATCGGGAGACAGATGAAAACCGCAACGCATTCCCGGCCATTCGGCCAACGAAGGATTGATGAAAAATGACGACACGCCGGATTGTCTTGTTGTTTGTCATCACGAACGTCGTGACTGCGTTTGTGTCGTCATTTTTCTTGAAAGATTACTTGCGGACACGTGCGCACACTATCATTGTGCAAAGTGTTGAAAATTGGCTGGTTTCTTGGCGCGTAACGGACAATATCTTTTACAAAGAATGGGCGTTTGATATTTCTGCTGGAAATACAGGCATGGCAAAGTGTTCAATCGAAGGAGTATTTTCGTCATACATCAATATAATTGATCGTTGTTTGGACAAATCGTCTTGCAACGATCTTATCGATGAAAGAATTGATGATGACTTGATGGATATAATCAACGAAGCCGATGGTATCGAATCGCCCAAGTTTTGTAGCAGAGGATCTTATGGCGAAAATTGAGGCATAGGTTTTGTAGGTTGGATTAGCGAAGCGTAATCCGACATTCGTCCACACCGATGCGCAGCATCGCAAATCGAAAAACGGCGAACGATTGTCGGATTACGCCTTCGGCTCATCCAACCTACCCAACCCAATCGAGGAATTCACGATGAAGAAAATAGCGATCAATGCCTTGTTTGTTTTGATACTTTTGGTTTCAAATTGCGTCACTTTTGTACTTTGCATTACTCCCGTTCCCGGACGGAGTGTTTTTGAAGAAGAGTTTGACAGGCGATATGCCATGAAAAGTCTGGAAGACCTGCGTCTTTCCTGGGAGGTCTACTCGTACCTCAAGGCAAACAATGCAAATGAGGCATTGCGGGCTTTGCAATCAAAAATGGATAAAAACCAGTCTATGCTGGAAACATGTTTGCAAGATTCGGAATGTAAAAGATATATTGATGAAAAAAGTTACAGGGAAATGCTCTCCGACAACCCTTATCCTTCTTGCCATAGCGAATGCGACCCGGAGTCTTAGGGCGGACCATCAGGTAGAAACCACATGAAACCAACCTCTCGTCTTCGCGTGTGGATCGGTACTCTCTTCATATGGGTCGGTACTATCTTGGCAACGGCTGGCTTTTCCGCCGCATTTTCTTCTCTGGCCGTCATACTCTATTATCGCGGATGGCCGCTGGGATCTTTAGTACGTGGCGACGGAGGCTTGGTTGTGTTTTTCTGTATACCTGCCGTTGGTGCATATTTCCTTTCGCGTAGAGAACACGTCTTGATTGGCAAATGTTTTATCGCAATTCTGGCCTATATCATGATATTGCCAGTACAGGCAGTCTTTGAAGTGGTCGCGCTTTGTATGCTAGGAGAATGTATCTGATGTACAAAATATATTGTCATTGCAGGAAATGCGAGTGATGAATTCTTCCATTGCTGTAAAGGTTTTTTTCTATTTTGTGGTAATAATTTACCATTATTTATTGCTGTTTACTCATGCAGGGAATTATTTTCATGGCGGAACAGTAGTTGAAGCAATAGCCCTTAAAACAATGGGCGTTTTGCTTTTGTGGATGGCTTTCTCTTTACGACGGAAGACTGGATTGGTTGAAAAAATATTCGTGATATTGTGCTCAATCCTGCCTGTAGTTTACGTTGTTGGATCTCTGATATGGGGATTAAAGCGTCTTTTTTGAAGCGCGAAGCGCCGCTATTTTTGGTTTGCGATGCTGCGCATCGTGGGGTACGAATGTCGGATTACGCCTTTGGCTTATCCAATCTACAAAACCAACGCCGCATCACCCGCCTCGTCATTGCGAGGCGCGTAGCGCCCCTTTTTTCAATCCCGGTTTTCTTCTTCGGAGGCGAGTCCGAGCACCATCTGGCGCGAGTCTTCTTCGCTTTCCTCTTCGTTGTTCGTCCCGCCGTTTCGCCGCGCTTCGATGGAGTTCAGGTATTCGGTCGTCACGTCGCCGGTGATGTAGCGGCCGTTGAAGCAGGATGTGTCGAAGAGGGAGAGCCGGGGGTTCAGGGCGGTGATGGAGGCTTCCAGCGCTTCCAGGTCCTGGTAGACGAGGGCGTCCGCGCCGATTTCCAGGGCGATTTCGGCGTCGCTCCTGCCCGTGGCGATCAATTCGGAACGGGTGGGCATGTCAATGCCATAGACATTGGGATAGCGTACCGGCGGGGAGGCGGAGGCGAAATAGACCTGCCGGGCGCCGGCGGCGCGGGCCATTTCCACGATTTCGCGGCTGGTGGTGCCGCGGACGATGGAATCGTCGACGAGGAGCACGCGCTTGTCCCGGAATTCCTGTCCGATGGTGTTCAGTTTCTGGCGCACGGATTTCTTGCGCATGGCCTGGCCGGGCATGATGAAGGTGCGCCCGACGTAGCGGTTTTTCACGAAGCCTTCGCGGTAGGGAAGGTTCAGCTTGCGCGCCAGTTGCATGGCGGCCGGGCGGCTGGAGTCGGGAATGGGGATGACCACGTCGATGGCTTCGGGGGGAATGCGCGCGCGCACCTTGTCGGCGAGGAACTCGCCCATCGAGAGCCGGGTTTCGTAGACGGAAACGCCGTCCATCATGGAATCGGGACGGGCGAGGTAAACATATTCGAAGATGCAGGGGGCGAGCCTGGAACTGGCGGCGCAGGGGTGGGAGAAGAACTGGCGGTCCAGGTCGATGAACACGGCTTCTCCGGGGGCGATGTCGCGCATGACCTGGAAGCCCAGGGTGTCCAGGGTGACGGATTCGGAGGCGACGAGGTATTCGTAGCCCAGCGCCGTCCGGTGCTTGCCGACGATCAGCGGGCGGATGCCGTTGGGATCGCGAAAGGCGAGCAGCCCGTAGCCCGCGATCATGGCGACCACGGCGTAGGCGCCCTTCACGCGGCGATGCACGCCGGCAACGGCGGTGAAGATGGCGTTCGGATCGAGCCGCGCGCCGCGGGCGGCTTCCTGCAATTCGTGCGCGAGCACGTTCAGCAGCACTTCCGAATCGGAATTGGTGTTGATGTGCCGCAGGTCCTGTTCGAACATGGCGCGTTTCAGGGCTTGCGCGTTGGTCAGGTTGCCGTTGTGGGCGAGGGTGATGCCGAAGGGGGAGTTGACGTAGAAGGGCTGCGCTTCGGCGAAATTCCAGGCCGATCCGGCGGTGGGATAGCGGCAGTGCCCGATGCCCCAGTTGCCCAGCAGCGCCCGCATGTTGCGGGTGCGGAATACGTCGCGCACCAGTCCCGGCCCCTTGTGCAGGTGGAAGGTGTCGGCGTCCGCGGTGGCGATGCCCGCCGCGTCCTGGCCACGATGCTGGAGCACCATCAGGCCGTCGTAGAGAAGTTGGTTGACCGGGGTTGTGGCGACTACGCCGAGGACACCGCACATGATGGCACCTGTGTGATTATCTGAATTGGATTCGCTGGGCGATTTCTTCCGGCAGCCAGGGCCGGATGGCGAGGACGGCGATTTCCAGCGGCGGGGAGAGTTTCGCTTCCGTCCACCATTCCTGTTTCGGCAGCGGTGTCATGCCGCCGATGGCAACCAGGACGAGCAGGATGAGGAGCGCCCGCGCCAGGCCGAAGAAAAGTCCCGCGATGCGGTCGAGCAGGCCCAGGCCCAGGGCGCGGATCAGCTTGCTGGCCAGGATGCGCGCCACCGCCAGGAGCACCAGGGTGGCGATGAATACCGTCGCCCAGCCGGCAAGGACGCGCATGGAAGGGTCGGCAATCTGGCTGACGAAGAGTTCTTCCCCGATCAAGGGGCCGAAGGCCCGCGCCATGAGAAAGGCGGCCACCCAGGAGAGGAGGGCGATCACTTCGCCGACGACGCCACGCCAGAGCCCGAGCAACATGGATAGACCGCAGATGGACAATACGCCGTAATCGAAGACGGTCATGGTTGGGCATGGTCAGATTGGTCAGGCATGGTCAGGATTGGGGAACGATCTTGGTATTGGCAATGCCGATGCTTTCCATTTTCTGCTGCGCTTTTTCCGCCGCGGCGCGATTGGTGAAGGGGCCGGCGCGGACACGGGTCTTTTCGCCCAGCGTCTCGGTATAGACCGGGATTTTCAATTCGCCGAGCTTCTTTTGCAGGTTGGCCACGTTGGCGGCGTCGGAAAAGGCGCCGATCAGGATGATGTGCGGCGCGTTGCCGGCGCTTGCATTGCCGGCGGTATTATTGGCAACCTCGTGGTCGGGAAAGCGTCCGGCGAGGATGGCGGCGGCGCGGTCGGCGTCGCTGCCTGCCTTTGTCGGCGCTTTCGTGGAAGGCGTGGATGGCGCGGGCGGCCGGGAAGGGGTCTGCGCGGCAGGCGTTTCCGGGCGGGGGCGGATCACGGCGACAGGAGGGGAGGGAGGAGAGGACGGGGAAGGCGGAGTGGACGCCGTTTCGTTGGGCGTGAATACGGGCGCGGGAGGAATGGCGGGCGGCGGCGGAATGTCCTCGGCATCCGTGACGGGCGGCGGCGAGGTGTCCATGCGGATTTCCAGCGGCGTCTCCCCTTCCCCCTTTTGCGGGATGCTGATGATGGGATCGGAAGAGGAAGGCGATTGTTCCGGGTCCATGGCCAGCAGGAGCGCCGCGGCGGCGACGGTGACGAAGACGAGAGCGCCGATCAGGCGGCGGCGCGCTTTTTTCTGGATTTGCAACTGGACGTTGTCAGTGGTCATGTTCGGAAATTCCTCGCCCCAGGGACACAAGAATGGCGGAGACCATATGAAAGGAGCCAAAGGCGACTATTCTATCACTTTCCCGCGCCGCCTCCCTCGCCTGGGCGAATGCCGCCGCCGGATCGGCGTGGCAACTGAAGGAAGCGCCGGGATCGGCGAGGGCGACCTTTTCCGCCAGCGCCTCCGCCGGCATGCCGCGCGGCCCGGCGAGCGTCGCCAGGAACCAGTGCCGCACCCTGCCGCGCAGGGCGGCGATGCTGTTTGCCGCGTCCTTGTCCGACAGCATGCCGAGCACCGCGTAGGTGGTTTCGAAAAATCCCATGCCAGAAAGATTTTCCGCCAGCACCCGCGCGGCCTGCGGATTGTGTCCCACGTCCAGGACGACGGCCGGACGGCCCGGCAAGACCTGGAAGCGGCCGGACAATTCCACATGCGCCAGCCCCTCGCGGATCGCCTGCATGGGAACGGGCAGGCGGGCGCGCAAGGCATCCAGGGCGGCTAGAGCCAGGGCCGCGTTTTTCAATTGCGCCGCGCCGCGCAGGCCGGGGTAGGCGAGATTGCGGCGTTCCATGCCGCCATCCGGCTGGCGGTGCCAGTAATGCCATTGCAGGCGATTGCCGTCCTCCTGCCGGAAACCGAAATCGCGTCCCATGAGGCGCAGCGGCGCGGAGAGGGATTCCGCCCGCGCGACGAGGCTGCGCGGCGGGTCGGCGTCGCCATACAGGGCCGGGCGGCCGGGGCGGAAAATCCCCGCCTTTTCGCCGGCGATGCTTTCCCGGTCCTCGCCGAGCCAGCCCTGGTGATCGAGATCAACCGTCGTCACCAGCGCCACGTCCGGATCGTACAGATTCACCGCGTCCAGCCGCCCGCCCAGGCCCGTCTCCAGGACCAGCGCCTCGCATCCGGCGGCGGAAAACGCCTGCCACGCCGCCAGCGTGCCGAATTCGAAATCGGTGAGAAAAACGTCTCCCGCCGCCCGCCGCGCCGCTTCCACCTCGGCAAAGGCCGCGCACAGCGCGGAATCCCCGATTTCCCGCCCGCCGATGCGCACCCGTTCGTTGTAGCGCAGCAGATGCGGCGAGGTATAACAGCCCGCACGATACCCGGCGCGGAGCAGGATGGATTCCAGGCAGGCCGCCGTCGACCCCTTGCCATTCGTGCCCGCGATGCTCAGGATCGGGCAGAACGGCCGCTGGCGCAAAACCTCGCCGACCCGCCGCACCCTGTCCAGGCCCAGTTCGATCCCCGCTTCTCCCCTGGGATGCAGGCTTTCCAGGTAATGCAGCCAGTCGGGAAGGGTGGTGGGAGTGTGAATGATGGCGGGAATGCCCATGTCTCGTCTTGTGGGGAGGGATTCAATCTTCACTGTGGGGAATTTCCAGTTTGTGGCTTGTCTGCTCGGTATTTTTCCGGCGCGCGGATGTAGCCGAATTTTCCCTTCATTCCGACCACCGCCAGACCATTGGCGGTAAAGTCCCCCGCATTCTCGAAACGCGGCACAATGACTTCCTCGCCTCGCTCGTTGATGTAGCCGTATTTGCTTCCTACCTTGACCCTCGCCAGACCATTGGCGGTGAAGTCGTATGCCATGTCAAAACGCGGTGGGATGACCTCCTTGCCTCGCTCGTTGATGTAGCCGTATTTGCCTCCCACCTCAACCCTCGCCAGACCATTGGCGGCGAAGGCTTCCGCCCAGCCAAAACGCGGATGCGGTGGAATGACTTCTTCGCCTCGCTCGTTGATGTAGCTCCATCCTTTGCCCTTCACCTCGACCGCCGCCAAGCCATTGGCGGCGAAGTCTTCTGCCCAGCCAAAACGCAGCGGAATGACTTCTTCGCTCCGCTCGTTGATGTAGCCCCATTGTAGCCCTCGTTTGTCTTTCACCATGACTCTCGCCAGACCATTGGCGAAGGCTCCTGCATCATTAAAACGCGGCGCAATGACCTCTTCGCCCCGCTCGTTGATGTAGCCGTACCTGCCTCCCACCTTGACCCTCGCCAGACCATTGACGGCAAAGTCGTCTGCAAGATCAAAACGCGGTGCAATGACTTCCTCACCCTGCTTGTTGATGTAGCCGTATATGTAGCCGGCTTTGCTCTTCACGTTGACTACCGCCAGACCATTGGCGGCGAAGTCTCCTGCCACGTTAAAATGCGGCGCAATGACTTCCTCGCCGCGTGTGTTGATGTAGCCGAATTTCCCCCCCACCTCGACCGCCGCCAGACCATTGGCTGCAAAGTCTCTTGCCCAGAGAAAACGTGGCGGAATAACTTCCTCACCCCGCTTGTTGATGTAACCCCAGTAGCCCCATCCCTTGCTCTTCACCATGACTGCCGCCAGGCCGTTCGCGGCGAAGTCTTTTGCCCAGCCAAAGCGCGGCTCGATTGCCCACGCGATCGCTTCCTCCGCCTTGCACGCCTCGGCCCACGCCAGACCAAAGACCAGAAGGCCCGACAACAGTATCCGCCAACCCATTCCCCGCCGCATGGTGTCACTCCGGAAAAACAGAAAATGCTCCATTCTGGAGAGACAAGCCCGAATTGGCAAGCGTGACAGTCGGTTTCGTAGGTTGGATTAGCGCAGCGTAATCCGACATTCGTACCCCCACGATGCGCAGCATCGCAAATCAAAAATA
>JAITDH010000185.1 GCA_031282665.1 Zoogloeaceae bacterium
GGGAAGCGGCTTGGGCGGGAAGAGCCTGTAGTAGCAGCGGCGCAGGGCGGCGAGAGCGGCGAACAGCCCGGCGAGCGGCAGGCACGCCCACAGTCCCGGCGTGAGCCGGGGGTGCCAGAGGACAGAAGACAGAGGACAGAGGACAGAGCGCTCGCTACGCTCGCTCTGTGGTCTGTGGTCTGTGGTCACGCCTTGGCTCCGTTGGTTTTTCAGACTACAGACAACAGACGACAAAGGCCGCATAGCGGCCGCTCTGTCTTCTGTCCTCTGTCCTCAGACCTCAGTTCCCTGGAAGGGTCTGGGTGGTGAAGGAAATTCGCGGGTAGCCCGCCATCTGGGCCGCCTGCATGACGTCGATGACGCTCTGGTAGGCGGTCTTGGCGTCGGAATTGATGATGATTACCGGGTCGGTCTTGCCGGCGGCGGCTTCTTGCAGGGCGGCGCTGATGAAGCGCGTTTCCGGTGTTTTCAGCGGCGTTCCGGCGATGACGACCTGGCCGGTGGCGGTGATGTCCACTTCGATTTCGTTCGCGTCCTGCGCGTTCTGTTGTTCGCCGTCGGCGGAGGGCAGGTTGATTTCCAGGCTGGCGAAACGCGCGTAGGTGGTCGTCAGCATGAGGAAGATGATGACGACCAGGAGCACGTCGATCAACGGGATGAGGTTGATTTCCGGCTCTTCGCGGTTTCCACGGGTAAAGTTCATGCCGCCTCCCTCGCGCCTAGCCGCGTTCGCCGTGCAGGACTTCCACCAGGCGGATGGCCTGCTGTTCCATTTCCATCACGAAGCCGTCCACCTTGGCCCGGTAATGACGCCAGAAGATCATGCTCGGGATGGCGATCAGGATGCCGAAGCCGGTGTTGTAGAGGGCGACGGAAATGCCGTGCGCCAGGACATGCGGGTCGGCGCTGCCGGGAACCTGCGCGGCGAACATTTCGATCATCCCGACCACCGTGCCGAAGAGGCCCATCAGGGGCGCGATCGAGGCGATCGTGCCGAGGGTGGTGAGGTAGTGTTCGAGCTGGTGGGTCACCGCGCGGCCGACTTCCTCGATGGATTCCTTCATGATTTCGCGGGAGGCGTTGCGGTTGCGCAATCCCGCCGCCAGCACCCGCCCCAGAGGCGAATGGTTTTCCAGGCTGTTTATCATCCTTTCGTCCACGGCGTTGCTGCCGACTTCGCTCAATACCCGTTGCAGCAGCCCTTTCGGGACGATCAGCCGGGCCCGGAGTTTCCAGGCGCGCTCCAGGATGATGGCCACGGCGATGATGGAAGCCAACAACAGGGGCCAGATCGGCCAGCCCGCGTCCTGCACAATCTTGAATACGTTAAACACGCAACCTCCCGCTTCAAAAATAGCGAGCTATTATAACGATCCTTTTCATTTTGCGTTTGCCATGCCCATGACTTTCCCCGATTCTCCTTCCGATAATTCATCCTTGCAGGGCAATTCGTCCTTGCAGGGCAATTCATACATACAGGGCAATTCGTCCTTGCAGGATAACCCACTCATGCAGGGCGGCGGCCTGCCGGATTTCTCCCGCATCCAGCCCGCCCTGGTCGAACCGGCGATTTCCCGCCTGCTCGCGGAAAGCCGCGCCGCGATCGAGCGGCTCACCGCGCCGGAGACTCCGGCCACCTGGAACGATTTCGCCGCGCCGCTGGCCCGCGACCTGGAGCGCCTTTCCTGGGCCTGGGGAGTGGTCGGGCATCTGCATTCGGTCGAGGACACGCCGGACTGGCGGGCGGCGTACAACGCGCTTCTGCCGGAAATTTCCCGCTTCTACAGCGAGCTGGGACAGAACCAGGCCCTCTTCGAAAAATACAAGACGCTCCGGGCAAGCGCGGCCTTTGTCGCGCTCGACGCGGCGCAAAAGCGGGTCGTGGAGAACGAGATCCGCGACTTCCGCCTTTCCGGCGCGGAATTGCCGGAGGCGGACAAGCCGCGTTTCCTGGCCATCCAGGAGGAATTGGACAGCCTGGCGGCCAAATTTGCGGAAAACCTGCTCGACGCGACGAACGCCTTTGCCGAGATCGTCACCGACGAGGCCGATCTGGCCGGCCTGCCGCCGGATGTCGTGGCGGCCGCGCATGAGACGGCCCGGGCGGCGGGCGCGCAGGGCTGGAAATTCACCCTGCAAGCGCCTTCCTACCTGCCGCTCATGCAGTACGCGGAAAACCGCGAACTGCGGCGGCGCATGTACCGCGCCTACGCCACCCGCGCGGCGGAATTTCCCGATTCCGGCAGTCTTCCGGAATGGGACAACACCGCCTTGATGACCCGCATGTTGCAATTGCGCTGGGAAGAGGCGCACCTTCTCGGCTTCAACAATTTCGCGGAGCTTTCCCTGACGCCGAAGATGGCGGCGTCCTCCGCCGAGGTGCTTGCCTTCCTGCGCGACATGGCGACCAGGGCGAAACCCTTCGCCGAGCGGGACATGCGGGAATTGCGCGCCTTCGCCGCCGAACATCTGCGCCTGTCCGCCCTCGAACTCTGGGATATCGCCTTTGCCTCGGAAAAATTGTTGCAGCATCGCTATGCCTTTTCCGAACAGGAAGTCCGCCAGTATTTTTGCGAACCCCAGGTCATGGCCGGCCTGTTCCGGGTCATCGAGCGGCTCTACGGCGTTCGCATCGAACGGGACAGCGCGCCGGTCTGGGAAGAGAGCGTCGGCTTCTACCGGATCGAATCGCCGGCGGGGAAATTGCTCGGCCAGTTCTACGTCGATCTCTACGCGCGGGAAAAAAAGCGCGGCGGGGCCTGGATGGCTTCCGCCGTCAGCCGCTATCGCACGGAAAGGGGCGTGCAAACGCCGGTGGCCTGCCTGGTATGCAATTTTTCCCGCCCGGTCGGCGAAAAGCCCGCGACCTTCACCCACGACGAGGTGCAGACCCTGTTCCACGAAGCCGGGCATGGCTTCCATCACCTGCTCACCCGGATGGAGGAACCCGGCGTCTCCGGCATCAACGGCGTGGAATGGGATGCCGTGGAACTGCCCTCGCAATTCATGGAGAATTTCTGCTGGGAATGGGAGGTGCTGAAGGAAATGACCGCCCATGTCGACACGGGCGAACCCCTGCCGCGCGCCCTTTTCGACAAGATGCGCGCGGCAAGGAACTTCCAGAGCGGCATGGCGACCGTGCGCCAGATCGAATTCGCGCTCTTCGACATGCTCCTGCACAGCGATTTCGAGCCGGGGCGGGATGACATCCTCACCTTGCTGCAGACCGTCCGGCAGGAAGTGGCTGTGCTTTTTCCACCCGAATGGCACCGTTTTCCCAATAGTTTTTCGCATATATTTGGCGGCGGCTACGCGGCGGGTTATTATAGTTACAAGTGGGCCGAAGTGCTTTCCGCCGATGTCTACGCAGCTTTTGAAGAAACGGGCAACCCGCTCGACGCGGAAACCGGGCGACGTTTCCTGGATGAAATTCTCTCCGTCGGCGGCAGTCGGCCGGCGCTGGAATCCTTCATCGCCTTCCGCGGGCGGGCGCCTTCTCCGGAAGCGCTGCTGCGTCACAGCGGAATGCAGGACGCCATGATTACAACATAACCTCGAGGATCATCATGAAAAACACCTTTTTTGCCGTTTGTTTCGTGGTTCTGTTTGCCTTCGGCACGGCCGACGCGCAAGTGTACAAGTGGGTCGATCCGGCCACCGGGCGCACCGTGTATTCCGACACGCCGCCACCGGGGGATGCCAAGAACGTCAATAGTTCCGGCAAGCGCGGCACTTCCGCCGACGTCGATCCGGTGACCGGCCTGCCGTTCGCCGTCCGCGAAGCCTCCCGCAAATTCCCGGTCGTCCTCTACACCTCGCCCGATTGTGATATCTGCACCCAGGCGCGCGCGCTGTTCAACAAACGCAGCGTGCCCTTCCGCGAAATCGTCATCCAGACCGAGGATGACCGCACCGCGATGAAAAACCTGGTAGGCGACACCCGCGTTCCCAGTCTTTTCGTCGGCCGGCAGAAAATCAATGGTTACAATGAAGCCGCCTACAACAACGCCCTCGACCTCGCCGGCTATCCGAAGAGCGAAACCCCGGCTCCGGAAAGCGGCACCAAGGCTGCCGAGTGAAACTGGCAAGCTGGAATGTCAACAGCCTCAAGGTACGCCTGCCCCAGTTGCGCGACTGGCTGGCGGGGGATGACGCTCCGGACATCCTCTGCCTGCAGGAAACCAAACTCGAAGACCGGAACTTTCCCCTTGTCGAATTGGCGGCGGCCGGCTACCGGGCCGTTTTCAGCGGCCAGAAAACCTATAACGGCGTCGCCCTGCTCGCCCGTGAAGAAGTTGCTGATAAGGGCGGAGTTGCCACTAAAGGCGGGTTTGCCAACATCCAGATCGGCAACCCGCATTTCCCGGATGCCCAGCAACGCCTGATCGCGGCGACGGTGGGAGGGATACGTGTCATCTGCGCCTATTTCCCCAACGGGGAAGCCATCGGCAGCGAAAAATTCGCCTACAAGCTCTCCTGGCTCGCCGCCCTGCGCGCATGGCTCCGGGAAGAACTGGAACGCCATCCGCATCTCGCGCTCTGCGGCGACTTCAATATCGCCCCAGAAGACGCGGACACGCACGACCCGGAAAAATGGCGCGGCAACATCCTCTGCTCGGACGCCGAGCGGCAGGCCTTCCGCGACCTGCTCGCCCTGGGCATGGAGGATAGCTTTCGCCTCTTCCCGCAGGCGGAAAAAAGTTTCTCCTGGTGGGACTACCGGATGCTCGGCTTCCAGAAAAACCGCGGCCTGCGCATCGACCACATCCTGCTCTCGCAGCCGCTGGCAAGACGCGCCGCCGCGGCGGGAATCGCCCGCGCGCTGCGCAAGCACGAACGCCCCTCGGACCATGCGCCCGTGTGGGTGGAACTGGCGGAAGGGTAGGGAGCGATAGCCGTGGATGAGCAATTCATTGATGACGCGCTTGCGCGGATCAGGAAGCCAGGTTGTTTCGTGGCCGGGACCCTGGTGCATACCCGCGAAGGACTGAAGCCGATCGAGGAAATCAAGGTGGGCGACTATGTGCTTTCCAAACCGGAAAACGGGGAAGGAGAACTTAGTTATCAGCCCGTGACCCGGACATATGAGTTTGATAACAGAGAACTCTATTATGTGGTTTGGTCGGCCCGCAAAGAGCTTCCAGAAGGAGAAAAACCGCCTTCACTACCAAATCTGCCTTGGTCTGAAGATGAGGAAGCATGGAAGAAGTATTTTGCGAAGCTGCGTGAGACGAGCTTTGTCGCTTCAGAGGACATTGGTTGCATCGCGGTAACCGGAGGGCATCCGATTTGGGTGGAACGATTTGAATTTTTCCTTTCTTCTACATCGACCAGAGAGACAGAAAACATCCATCGATGGATGAGCGTGGAAGACTTGTACATAAGGATGAGAGGAAACTTAGACGAGGAAACGATCGACAAGTCGCTTGATCGCGTCTATGCAAAATTGGCGGATGGTCGTGCGGCAATCATCAGCACTATTCGTCCCATCCTTCAGAGTGAGGATCCCGATATTGGTGTGGCATTTCACGATTGGCCAGGCTGGGTAGATGTCGATGAACGTGGTGGTAGGTCCTTGTGCTTTGGCAGGGACGGGGTGAGGGATCATGCCACTGATCCTTCTGTTAAGCCGCTAACCCATCTCTGGCAGATCGACACCAGCGCTTATGACTACAGCAGCTATGACATTGAGAGCGAGATGTCAGTCGTGCGCCGCTCGGGAGGCTATTTACCGATGCGCCGCAAGGTTTACAATCTGGAAGTAGCCAACACCCATACCTATTTCGTGACCCGATTGGGATTGTGGGTACACAACACCCGTGGCGTAGTTCCGTTGAATCCAGCACAAAACCTGGGCAGGCGATAACTGACTTCCCGGAGGCATGATGAATAACGACACCGGCGCATCGAAAACATCGGACGAGCACACCCTCGTCTTCCACCTCTCCGCCCTTCCCGCCCTCGAAGCGACGATGGGCGTTCCCGTCGCCCGTAGCGCCGTGGAAGCGCTGGGCAGGGGATTGCCCGCCCTCTCCGCCCATCTGCTGACGGACGAAAAGGAACGCGAGACCCTCGCCGGCCTGCCGCCCGGCCTCTGGGCGACGCGCTACCGGAGCGCCCCGCGCGAATCCGGCGCGCAGGCGGAAAAACAGGACGCCATCCACATCGCCGCCACCCGCCTGGGCATGGAATGGGCGAAGGAAATCTTCGGCGGCGCGACCGCCCGCTTCGTCCGCCTGCGCGTCGTGCTCCTCCCGGGCCATCCGCCAGCGCTGGACATTCCGTGCCTGCTGGAAAATGCGCCCGCCTCCGCCGACCCGGCGGCGGAACATGCCCTCGGCGAACTGCTGGAACACGGCGGCCTGCGCACCTTCCTGCAACCCATCGTCGCTTTTCCCGCCGGCGGGATCATTGGTTATGAAGCGCTGGCGCGCGGCCCGGCGGATTCCCCCATCGAGCGCGCCGACCAGCTTTTCGGCACCGCCGCCGGCATGGGCTGCACGCACGAACTCGAACTGGCCTGCGCCTGGCAGGCCCTGCGCTGGCTGGAAGGCGCGCGCCGGGAGCGGCGCCTGCCCGAAGACCACTGGCTGGCCATCAACCTTTCCGCGACCAGCCTGGCGGACGACGAACTGCGCCGCGCCCTGGCGCGTCCCGGCGTCGTCGTCGAAATCACCGAGCATCTTCCCCTCGACAACGCCCGCGCCCTTCTCCCCCTGATCGCCGAACTGCGCGCCCGCGGCGCCCGTCTTGCCCTGGACGACACCGGCTGCGGCTTCGCCGACCAGCGGGCCGCCGAAACCCTGCGCCCCGATTTCGTCAAACTGTGCATCACCATCATCCGCAGCGTCGGACGCGGTTCCGCGGACGTCCTCTCCGACCTCGCCGCCACCATCGCCCACCTGCGCGAACTGGGCATCGGCATCCTCGCCGAAGGCGTGGAAACCCAGGCCGAAGCCGAACAACTTTCCCGTTTCGACATCGACTACGCCCAAGGCTGGCTCTACGGCAAACCGCAGGCGGCGGATACGCTTCTTGCGGGGGAATTGAAGACAGAGGACTGAGGACAGAAGACGGAGCGGCCGCTGGCGCGGCCTTTGTCGTCTGTAATCTGTGGTCAGAAGACCCACGCCAACTGACTACTGATCCACAAACCACAAAGCGAGCGCTCTGTCCTCTGTCCTCCAATTGATCCCCATGGACACCCCCTCTTCGATTCCTTCCTCTCAAGCACCTCAAGCCCCCCAGCCCGCCGGAAACTGGCGTCCGGTGATTGCGCTGGCGCTGGCCGCTTTCATTTTCAATACCACGGAATTCGTGCCGGTTGCGCTGCTTTCCGCGATTGGCGAGGGGTTTTCGATGACGGTCGATGAAACCGGGCGGATGCTGACGATCTATGCCTGGGTGGTGGCGCTGGCTTCCTTGCCGATGATGTTGCTGACCCGGCGTATCGAGCG
>JAITDH010000251.1 GCA_031282665.1 Zoogloeaceae bacterium
GCCCGGCACATCCGGCAAGAATGGCCGCCATCATGCCCGTGAAGGGCTTTCATGATACTCGCTTGCGGCGAACAAACAAGCGCGCGTTGCATCTCGGGAGCGATTAAAAGTGGAGGACAAAAGACAGAGGACTGAGGACAGAGCGCTCGCTTTGTGGTCTGTGGATCAGTAGTCAGTTGGCTCCGGCAACGGACACCTCATCCAGGGACATACCTGGTGGCTGCGCGAACGGCTGTACGCAAGAACGGTTTTTACACGCGGCTGACAACAGCGGCGCAAGCGCCGATGATGAACGAATGTCGGATTGCGCTTCGCTTATCCAACCTACAAAACCAACGCGGCGTCAGTGCCTGCCTGGTTCCAGCATCAATCCCGCGTGTTCCCGCATCGGGTGGAATTCGATTTTCGGCCAGCGTTCCTTCGTCAGGTCGAGGTCGAAGCGGGAGGTCATCAGGTAGGCATGCGTGTCGGCGGCGTCGAGGAAGATCTTGCCGCCGTTGGCGTGGATGAAACGGTTCAGTTCCACGGGGTCGTGGCAGGCGATCCAGCGCGCCCCGGCGTAGTTGGCCGAACCCAGGCGCGTTTCCACGCCGTATTCGGCCTTCAGGCGGTGGGCGACGACTTCGAATTGCAAGGCCCCGACGGCGCCCAGCAGCATCAGGCTGCCCATCAGCGGACGAAAGACCTGGATCGCCCCTTCCTCGCCCAGTTCTTTCAGCCCCTTGTTGAGCTGCTTCGATTTCATCGGGTCGGCGAGTTCCACGGTGCAGAAGAGTTCCGGCGCGAAGAAGGGCAGGCCGGTGAATTGCAGCGCCTCGCCTTCGCTTAGGGTGTCGCCGAGGGAAAGTCCGCCGTGGGTGGTGATGCCGATGATGTCGCCGGCGAACGCCTCGTCCACCCGGTCGCGGCGCTGGGAAAGGAAGGTGACGACATTGGTGGGGCGGATTTCCTTGCCGGTGCGCCGCACCTTGAGGCGCATGCCCGGCTCGAAGCGGCCGGAACAGATGCGCAGGAAGGCGATCCGGTCACGGTGCGCGGGGTCCATGTTGGCCTGTATCTTGAAGACGACGCCGGAGAATTTTTCTTCCTCCGGCCGTACTTCCCGGCTCAGGGCGTGGCGCGCGCCGGGCGGCGGGACCAGGTCGACGAGCGCATCCAGCACTTCCCGCACCCCGAAATTGTTGATGGCGGAGCCGAAGAAGACCGGCGTCTGGCGGGCGGCGAGGAATTCGGCCTGCGCGAAGGCGGGCATGGCTTCCCGCACCAGTTCCATTTCCCCGGCCGCCGTCGCGTATTCCGCGCCGAAGCGCGCCTCGAGCGCCGCCCTGTCGTGCCCGGCGAGGATTTCGTCCGCGCTTTCGTCCGCGTTGACATGGCGGTCTTCGCCGGGACGGAAGACGCGCATGGCCTGTTCGCGCAGATTGTAGATGCCGTGGAAACGCTTGCCCTGGCCCACCGGCCAGGCCAGCGGCACGCAGGCCATGCCCAGGGCGGCCTCGATTTCGTCGAGCAGGTCCAGGGGTTCGCGCACTTCCCGGTCGAGCTTGTTGATGAAGGTGAGAATGGGCGTCTGCCGCGAGCGGCAGACTTCGATCAGCCGCCGCGTCTGGGCTTCCACGCCGTTGGCGGCGTCGATTACCATCAGGGCGGCATCGACGGCGGTCAGGACGCGGTAGGTGTCTTCGGAAAAATCCTGGTGGCCGGGGGTGTCGAGCAGGTTGATGACACAGTCCCGGTACTCCATCTGCATGACCGAGGAGGCCACGGAAATGCCGCGCTGCTTTTCGATCTCCATCCAGTCCGAGGTCGCGTGGCGGGAAGCCTTCCTCGCCTTGACGCTGCCCGCGATCTGGATCGCGCCGGCGAAGAGCAGGAGCTTTTCGGTGAGCGTGGTTTTCCCCGCGTCCGGGTGCGAGATGATGGCGAAGGTGCGGCGACGCCCGACTTCCCTGGCGATGATGGACACAAATACTCCGATGCTGAAAACAAAAGCGGCGCAAGGCCGCCTGGAAAGTCTGATATTCTACACACAGGAGACGGGAGACAGAAGACAGAGCGCGCTTTGTCCCTGCCCTCTGTCTCCTGTCGCCTGTCCTCTGCCTCCTGCCCCCCGAACCCCATGTCCGAAAACATCCTCCTGCACATCGACAAGCAAGACAAGAACGGTCTGGCGACCATCGTCCTCGACAATCCCGACAAGCTGAACGCGATCAACTTCGCCATGTGGCGGGAATTGCACCGGGTCGTGAATCTCGTCGGCCAGGACGAAGATATCCGCTGCGTCGTCCTGCGCGGCACGGGCGAGCATTTCGCCTCCGGCGGCGACCTGGAAGAATTCCAGCGCCTGCGCGCCACGCTCGCGCAGGCGCTGGTCTATCACGAAGAAGTCGCCAACGCGCTCACCGCCATCCGCCATTGTCCGCACCCCACCCTGGCCGCGATTCGCGGCGCGTGCATCGGCGGCGGTCTGGAAATCGCTTCCTGCTGCGACATCCGCATCTGCGATACGAGTGCCCGCTTCGGCGCGCCCATCAACAAGCTGGGGTTTTCCATGTATCCCGGCGAAATGGCGGGCCTCCTGAAACTCGCCGGACAGGCGACGGTGGCGGAAATCCTGCTGGAAGCCCGCATACTGGACGCGGCGGAGGCCGAGCGCAAGAACCTGGTGAGCCGCGTCGTCGCGCCGGAAAAACTGGACGAGGAAATCGCCGGCGCCGTGCGCCGCATCATGGCCGGCGCGCCCAGGGTCGCCACCTGGCACAAGCACTGGATGCGCCGCCTGCAACACGACGCGCCCCTGAGCGAGGAGGAAAAGGAATCCGCCTTCGCCTTCCTGGAAAGCGAAGACTACCGCGAGGGACTGGCCGCTTTCCTGGAAAAGAGAAAGCCGCGCTTCACCGGACGGTAGGGGCGCATTACATGCGCCCGAGGGCGAAAAATCAAACCAGCCAGTGCACGAACAGCGGCGCCAATACGGCGGTCAGGCAGCCGTTCAGGCTCATGGCGAGGGCGGCGAAAGCGCCGCTTTGCGGATCGACCTGCAAGGCGCGCGCGGTGCCGACGCCGTGCGAAGCCAGACCAACGGCAAAGCCCTGGGCGATCGGATCGTCGACGCGGATCAGGCGGCAGAGAAAGGGATAGCCGATCGCCCCGCCGATCCCGGCGATGATGACCATCCCCACGGCCAGCGCGGGCACGCCGCCGATATGTTCGACGATCCCGATGGCGATCGGAGTGGTCGCCGCCTTGGGCGCGAGGGAGATCAGTGACGCCTTGCTCAAGCCGAGGAGTTTCGCCAGCCCCAGGCCCGAAACGATCGCCGTCAGCGAGCCGGCGCAGAGGGAGACGAGGAGCGGCAAAAGCAGAGCGCGCATGGTGCGGAACTGGTTGTAGAGCGGAATCGCCAGTGCCACGGTCGCGGGGCCGAGCAGGAAATGGATGAATTGCGCGCCGGTGAAATAATCCTCGTAGGACACGCCGAGCAGCATGAGAAAGCCGATCAGCGCGACGATCGCGATGAAGACCGGGTTCAGGAGAGGGGTGTAGCGGCAACGCCGGTAGAGGAGGTCGCCCAGGCAGTAGGCGAGCAGGGTCGCCGCCAGTCCGAAGAG
>JAITDH010000258.1 GCA_031282665.1 Zoogloeaceae bacterium
TTCCGGCCGGACGTCATCGTTTCCGTCCACGCGCCCTACGGCATTCTCGACTACGACGGCCCGATGCAGAAACCCCGCCGTTTCGGCCATCTCAACCTCAGCCAGTTGGGCGTCTATCCAGGATCGCTGGGCAATTTCGGCGGGGTGCACAAAAACATTCCCGTCGTCACCATCGAGCTTCCGCACGCCACTTCCATGCCTTCCGCCGCTGAACAACGCAAGATCTGGGAAGACATGCTGGCCTGGATACAAAAATACATCGCGCCGCAGACATTGGCGCTGAACCGGGGCAAGATTGAAGGCGGCACATCATTGCGAGGGCCGCAGACCCGTGGCAATCCAGACGGCCTGTAGGGGCGAGGCATGCCTCGCCACGATGTGCAACATCGCAAATCAAAGAACAGGCCGAACGAGGGAAGACACAAGATTCGAGGAAGCGGCTCGACGGCCGTCTTCACGAACGGCAACAGGCAGCCCCCATTTCTGATAGACTGTAACGAATCGCTTATTTTCGTTCGATAGTCTATGAAAATCGAACACATGGAGATAAACGATTGGAACAAAGCCTTGTTCCCTTTTACCATTCACCCATCGCTTCTTTTTTCAACCCGTTTTTTTCAACCAACCAAGGAGATCACCCATGTCATCCGTGCAAACCCAGAGCGAACCGCGCAGCCTGATCAACACCGAAGTCCTGCCCTTCAAGGCGCAGGCTTTCCATGGCGGCAAATTCATCGAAGTCACCGAAGCCAGCCTGAAAGGCAAATGGTCCGTCGTTTTCTTCTACCCGGCCGACTTTACCTTTGTCTGCCCCACCGAACTCGGCGACCTGGCGGACAGCTATGCCGAATTCCAGAAGCTGGGCGTGGAAATCTATTCCGTCTCCACCGACACCCACTTCACCCACAAGGCCTGGCACGATACCTCCGAGACCATCAAGAAGATCAACTTCCCGATGGTCGGCGACCCGACCGGCAGGATTTCCCGCAATTTCGGCGTCATGATCGAGGAAGCCGGCCTGGCCGAGCGCGGCACTTTCGTGGTCAATCCCGCGGGCAAGATCCAGATCATCGAGATCAACGCCGGCAACATCGGCCGCAATGCCGAAGAATTGCTGCGCAAGGTGAAGGCGGCGCAATACGTGGCGAAGAACCCGAATGAAGTCTGCCCCGCCAAATGGAAAGAAGGCGACAAGACCCTGAAACCCGGCCTGGATCTGGTAGGCAAGATCTGAGCCTGTAACGTTTGCAGCATCTGCATCCGGACAGCCCCTTTACCGGGCGGTCCGGCAGCGGGGGAGAAGCACCAGACTCTCTGATTATATCGGCGCTCTCCCCTCGCTTTTTCTTCAAAAAAGGAAATCCCATGTTGGACGAAAGCCTCAAGGAACAATTGAAGGTCTATCTGGAGAAACTCGTCTCTCCCATAGATCTGGTCGCCTCGCTGGACGAAAGCGGGAATTCCGCGGAAATGCGCGCGCTCCTGGAAGAAATCGCGCCGCTTTCGGAGAAGATTGACCTGCGCCTGAATGGCGAAAACGCCCGCCGTCCATCGTTTTCTATCGCCGCGCGGGGTGAAGCGCCGCGCATCCATTTCGCCGGTCTGCCGATGGGACATGAATTCACCTCCCTGGTGCTGGCGATGCTGCAAACCGGCGGCTATCCTCCCAAGCTGGAGGCGGACGTCATCGCGCAGATCAAGGCGCTGTCCGGTTCCTTCCGTTTCGAGACTTTCGTTTCCCTGTCCTGCCACAACTGCCCGGACGTCGTCCAGGCGCTCAATACCATGGCCGCCCTCAATCCCGCCTTCGAAGCCACGATGATCGAAGGCGGCATGTTCCAGGACGAGGTCGAAAAGCGGCAGATCATGGGCGTGCCCGCCATTTACCTGAATGGCGAGGTCTTCGGCTCGGGACGGATGAGCGTGGAAGAACTTCTCGCCAAACTGGATACCGGCGCCGCCGCCCGCGAAGCGGTAAAGTTGTTCCAGAAGGAACGCTTCGACGTGCTGGTCATCGGCGGCGGGCCCGCCGGTTCCGCGGCGGCGATCTACGCCGCCCGCAAGGGCATCCGCACGGGCGTGGCCGCCGAGCGTTTCGGCGGGCAGATCCTCGATACCCTGGCCATCGAAAACTTCATCTCCGTCAAGGAAACCGAAGGGCCGAAGCTCGCCCTGGCGCTGGAAGAACATGTGCGTGCCTATGATGTGGACATCATGAATCTGCAAAAGGCGGAGCAGTTGTCCGCCGGAGAGGACGGCACGCTCACCGTCCGCTTCGCCGGCGGCGGGGAATTGAAGAGCAAGGCGGTGATCCTCGCCACCGGCGCGCGCTGGCGGGAAATGGGTGTGCCCGGCGAAGCCGAATACCGCGCCAGGGGCGTCGCCTATTGTCCGCACTGCGACGGCCCGCTCTTCAAGGGCAAGCGTGTCGCGGTCATCGGCGGCGGGAATTCCGGCGTCGAGGCGGCCATCGACCTGGCCGGCGTCGTCGCGCATGTCACCCTGCTCGAATATGGCGAAAGCCTGCGCGCGGACGCGGTGTTGCAAAACAAGCTCGCCAGCCTGCCCAATGTCACCATCCTGAAACAGGCGCAGACCACCGAAGTGCTCGGCGACGGGCAGAAAGTCGTCGGACTCGCCTACCGGGACCGCGCCAGCGGCGAAGACCACCGGCTCGACCTGGAAGGCATCTTCGTGCAGATCGGCCTCTTGCCCAACACCGACTGGCTGAAAGGCACCCTGGCCCTTTCCCCGAATGGAGAAATCATCATCGACACGCGGGGACGCACATCCCTTTCCGGCGTCTTCGCCGCCGGTGACTGCACCACGGTGCCGTACAAGCAGATCATCGTCGCCATGGGCGAGGGCGCCAAGGCAAGCCTGGGCGCCTTCGACCACCTGATGCGCGGGTAGCAATAACAAAAAACGACAGTGCTTTTGTCTCGCGGGGCGAAACCGGCAGGTTTCGCCCTTTTTTTTCATGTCGGGCGAAGCATGCGATGCGCCGGAAGCCTGCGCGATATTTCGTCATTCCTGGATGCCAAAGCGGAGCAATCCATGCGGTTACCTCCAACCTCGTCATTGCGAGACGCGGAGCGATGTGGTTTCGTAGGTTGGATAGGTTGGGTAGGTTGGATAAGCCGAAGGCGTAATCCGACAATCGTTCATTACCGGCGCTTGCGCCGCTGTTCCTTGATTTGCGATGCTGCGCATCGTGGGGACAAATGTCGGATTACGCTGCGCTTATCCAACCTACAAAACCGACGCCACACCCCCGCCTCGTCATTGCGGCAAGACTTTTCCTCCACTTTTAATCACCCGATAAGCGCGCAAATTCCTGATCCTCCCTCCTCTACTTTATAATGTTCCTCTTGTCGATTTTTTGTCGTGAGGAACCCATCATGTCCGAACAGTCCGATTCATCCCGTTTCATCGTGCTTGTCAGCAGCGCTTTCGTCATCGTATTGGCGGCGTTCATCGTGCCGC
>JAITDH010000271.1 GCA_031282665.1 Zoogloeaceae bacterium
AGCCCTTCACTTCCCTTGCCGACCTCGCCAACATGGACGTGGAAGCCACCGCGCGCGCCATCGAAGCGGACGAGGGCGAATCCATCCCCGGTCTGCGCGAGGCGCTGGAAGGAGTCAAACGGGGTGAAAATGCCCGTGTCACCACACCGGAACAGTTGATCTTGCGGGAAACACGGAGAATTACCGGATTATCGCAAGCCGAGTTCGCCAAACGCATCGGCACACCCGTGACGACGATGCGCGCTTGGGAACAGGGACGTTTTTCCCCGCCCGGAACCGCAACCGCATTGGCACGGATCATCACCAAACACCCGGAACTGGTGGAAGAACTGGCTTGCGTTTAAGGATTGCTACGGGCATCATGGAAACACGAGCGCCCCAATGAGAACCGCCCTTCGCCGGGTTGGCGAAGGGCGGTTGCCGGCAAGAAATACGCTGATTACTTCTTCTGGTTACGGGTGTCTTCCTCGATTTTCTTCGAAAAATAGCGCATGAAGAAAACCGCTATCACCAGGACAAAACCGATGGTGAAGACACTCAACAAGCCGATGTCGGTCGAGAACAGCTCTTTCCAGGCCATATGCCACCTCCTTTTGTGAAACGACGGTTGAAAATCAATTGGGCGTCTCCGCCAGGCCGCCGGGCACGCCGATGACCTCGCGTTTCGCCTGGGGCAGGCGCAGCGCCCCGCCATCGGCAGGCCGCCAATCGCCGAAAAGGCGCCAGGCTTCCCCGGAATCTTCCAGGGAAAGGTGCCAGCGGCTGCTGGCGGCGGACAGGGATTCCAGATGCCCGCTATAGAAGCCATCCCCTGCCCGGCTCAGTTCGACGTCCCGATCCATGCCGTCCCGCGTGGGATGATAAAAGCGCAGGACGAGGCGTTCGGGAAGTTCGACACCTTCATTGCCGGACAGCAGGACGCGCACTTCCTTGCCCTCTTCGCCGATCATGATCTGCGCGGAGAGGCCGAGCGATTCCGCCTTCTGGTCGCGTTCGATCACCTGGTTGATGGCGAGTCCCTGCCGGTAGTAATCGTCCTCCACCATGCCGTCGAAGGAGTTCAGGGCCAGGTAGAGCGTCACGAAACCGGCGACGACGACGATCGCCGGACCGGCGATCAAGGCCCACGGCCAGGCTTGCTTGTACCAGGGCGGGGGAAGGGCTTGCGCGTCGACATTCATATTCATGTTTTCATTCATGGCATCAGGAAGGTGGTTTTTTCATGTACGGCAACGCCCGGATCGTCATCCGCCACGATGTCGAAATAGATCTTGTGCGCCCCCTCCGGCGCCGCGCCGGGCGGCACGCGGACGCTGACGGTGATTTCGCGGTTTTCCGCCGCGCCGACGTCGATCTTCGTGTTTTCCACGATGTCGATGCCCTCCAGGCCGCTCGCGCCTATGGTGAAGGTGCGCGCCTCCTCGGAGATGTTCATCACTTTCAGGATGTAGATGTTTTCGATCCGGCCATCCTCCGCTTCGCGGAAAAGGACGGAACGATCGCGGATGACATCCGCCCGCAGGGGCACGCGGGTCGCCAGCGACCAGCCCGCCGCGCCGATGATGAAAGCGAGGATGAGGCCGTAGATGATGACGCGCGGACGAATGACATGGGAGAGCAGGCCGGTGCGCCCGAAATGCTGGGCCATGGCGTTTTCCGAGGTGTAGGAGACGAGGCCGCGCGGCAGCTTGAGCCTGTCCATCACTTCGTCGCAACTGTCGATGCACGCGCCACAGCCGATGCATTCGTATTGCAAGCCCTTGCGGATGTCGATGCCGGTCGGACAAACCTGGACGCAGATGCCGCAATCGATGCAGTCGCCGAGGGCGGAATGATCCTCCCCTTTCCTGCGAACGCCGCGCGGCTCGCCGCGCTCCGGACTGTAGGTGATGATCAGGGTGTCGCGGTCGAACATCGCGGACTGGAAGCGGGCATAGGGGCACATGTATTTGCATACCTGTTCCCGCATGAAGCCCGCCATCAGGTAGGTAAAGCCCCCGTAGAAGCAGATCCAGAAGATTTCCCAGCCGCCAAAGGAAAAGGCAGGCAGGCTGGCCATCAATTCATGCATCGGCGTGAAGTAGCCGACCAGGGTAAAGCCCGTCCACAGGGCCAGCGCGATCCACAAGACATGCTTGCCCACTTTCAGGCGCAATTTCCGGCCATTCATGGCCTCCTTGTCCAGCTTCATGCGAGCCGTATGCTCGCCTTCGATTTTCTTTTCGATCCACATGAAAATCTCGGTGTAGACCGTTTGCGGACAGGCGTAGCCGCAGAAAAGCCGGCCGGCCACGGCGGTAAAGAGGAACAGGCTGTAGGCGGAGATAATCAGCAATACCGTCAGATAGAAAACATCCTGCGGCCAGAGAACCAGACCGAAAAAATAGAATTTACGCTCGACCAGGTGGAATAGAACGGCCTGCCTGTCATGCCATGTGATCCAGGGCAGCCCATAGAAAACCGCTTGCGTCAGCCAGACGAAAACCCATCGCCATGTCGCCCACCAGCCCTTGACGGAACGGACGTAGATGGTTTTGTGCTTCTCGTACAGGGAACCTTTTCTGGGCCGATCCTCGGCTGTCTGGCCGGATGGCGTTACGGGCGTTGCCGCTCCGCTTTCCGATATTTCGCTCATTTCCGCTCTCCTTGTTTTATATATACGGATGAGGAGGTATTCTACTCTACAAGAGAAACAGGGCGGGGGAACCCGCCCTGTTCTTGTGTCCGTCGCCTTATTTGTTGCTCAGGCTATAGACGTAGGCCG
>JAITDH010000007.1 GCA_031282665.1 Zoogloeaceae bacterium
CGCCCTCTCCTGCCCCTGCCGGGGCACCCTCCCCCGCCAAGCGGGGGAGGGGACGGCAAATATTCGTGCTTCGCCTGGAAAGTCATTCGTATGGCATCCTCCACTTTTAATTGCACCCCATGTTCCCCGCACACATTGCCCCATTGCCCCTTGATCCGGTATCGGGCCAGGAAATTTCCGTATAGAATCCAACGGTATTTGGGTCGGTCGCATTTGTACTTATTTCGAGGGAGTTCCATCATGACAACGAAACAAACTGAAACCAGGAAGATACCGCAACTCTCGACCAGCAACCGCAAACGCCGACAATTCCTTGGTTTCACGGCTCTGTTGACTCTGGGTAGCCTGTCCGGTAACCGAGCGTTGGCTGCATCTTCATCCTCCTCTTCTTCCTCCGTTCCGGCGCAAGATGTCGATGAACTGTTTGGCGGAAGCCGTTATCAGACAGCCATCGACGCTCCTCCGCAATTCGCCATCGTGCGCGCGCAGCCCGCTACAGGAAAAGCACAGTGGTCTTCCGCCGACTTTCTTCTGCATGGTTGGGCCATGCATCCCCACAACCCGACCCAGGCTTTCTTTTTCGAAAAGGAAGGACCGGGTGCCGCCTTGTTCGACTTGCAGAGTTTGGACAAGCTGGAAACCATTGCGCCGCATGGTAAACGCCGTTTCTATGGACACGGTACCGTGGCGCGTAAGGGCCAATGGTTGCTTTCCACCGAATCCGAATCCAATGGCCGGGGCGCCATTGGCATTCGCGATACAAAAACCCTGCGTTACCTAGGTGAGTTTCCGAGCTATGGGCATAATCCGCACGACTGCCACCTCATCGACGAAGGACGTACCCTGGTCGTCAGCAATGGCGGTGGAAGCACCGAAGAAGACGAAGCGCCCAACGTAGCCTATATCGATGTTGCCTCCCAGCGGTTGCTGCACCGGCATCGTATGCCGGACAAACGATTCAATACAGGCCACCTGGCGCCTTTTTCCCTGAATCAGGCGGTCGTGGTTTCCGCGCCTCGGCGCGGATTGGGGGCGGATCACCTGGGCAGCGTCAGTTTTTGCGACAAAAAAAATCCCGACCTGACGCTCTGGAATGCCCCGGCAAGCTTGCATCCCCCATTGTTGGGCGAAGCTCTGAGCGTGTTGGCCCTGCCGTCGCACAATCTGGTTGTCGTAAGCCATCCGACTCCAGGTTGGGTTACGATGTGGCGTCTGGATTCTGGCCAGTTCCTGCGTGCCCTGGAAGCGCCTTCCGCCCGTGGGTTGGCGCTGGCGCGCGATGGGCGGCGCATCTGGGTCAGCTATAGCTTTCAAGCCCAAATGACGCTGGGGCAGTTTGCCTTCTTGGAGGAAGATTCCACTATCCAACCGGTTATCCTCCAATCCGGACTGGCAGGTTCGCACATACTCAATTACCCGCTGAATGGATAGCATCCATGCGGATCAATCGAGCGGGCAGCGCAATTCTTCTTCCAGCGGCAGATCGGGGCCAGGGGCGCGGGATTCGCCGATTTCGAAGAATTCCAGGCGCAGTTCGATGCGGCGGCTTTCCTCCTGGCTGGCGCGCAGGGCGTTGTACGAAGAGCCGCTGACCAGGAAGAGATCGCGCGCGAGCAGGCGGTCGCCCTCGCTCAGGGCGGCGGGCGCGGGCGGCGCGGCGAGGAGCACGCACAGCAGGCGCTCGGAGCGTTGCAGGGAAAGATTGAGATTGTAGAGATAGCTGCCGCGCGCATCGGCAAAGCCCTCGACGACGATGCGCTTCAGCCATTTCTTGCCGAGCGGATCGCGGGCGAGCGTCAACAGGCGGGGGGCGACTTCGCGCAACAGGCGCGTCTGCTCCGCGGTGAGCTGGTGGCTGTTGCTGGGAAAGCGGGCGCGTTCGCCAAAGTCGATGACGCGGCCGCGCACCACGATGTCGGAAATGTCCGAAGTGGCTTCCTTCAGCTTTTCCATGAAGTGGTCGATGTCTTCGATGCGGCTGCTCTTTTCGTCCTCGCTCTGCGAAATTTCGTGGGTGATGGCAAGGAGCGCCACGCTCATGGCGACGAGAAAGAGCACCATCAGGGCGGTCATCAGGTCGGAGAAGGAAATCCAGAAAGGCTGCTCCGCCACGTCGCGGGCGGCGGGGGAGGGGGGAGCGCGACGGTTTGCCGGGATCATCTGTTCCCCGCCAGGTTTTCCAGGGTGTCGCCCAGCTCCTCGATGGCGCCCTTCAGATAATCGACGGCCAGCGCCAGCTCCTTGTGGAACTGGCTGTTGCCTTCGCGCAGGGTACGCTCGATATTCCCGGCGAAACTGGCGTGCGCCTCCGCCAGCACCTTGTTGACCCCCGCGAGATATTCCCCGGCCTCCGTTTTCGCGGCGCCCAGCGCGGCGGCGGCGGTTTCCATGCGGCCGACCAGCTCATCGGTCAGGCTCGCCTCGCGGCGGGCGCCTTCCAGGAGCGAGCGCAATTCGCTCAACATGGCGGCGAAGGCGTCGCGGCTTTGCGCGCTGTCGCGCATCACCTCGCTGGCGCGGTTCGCGGCCTCCACCAGGGAAGTCGAGACGAGACGCAGGGTATCGCCGGCCGCCGTGAAATTCTCCGCCGCCCTGCCGACCCCTTCCCCCGCGCTGGAAAGCCCGCTCGCGGCGGCATTCACGGCGCCCTGTCCGACCCCTTCGATGCGCGCGACCGCCCGTCCCAGGTCTTCCGCCGCCCGGCGCATGGATTCGGCGCTCTGCGCGAGCAATCTTTCCAATCCCGCGCCGCCTTTCTCCCATTGTCCTTCCATCCTCTCCATGAAGCGCGTGAGGAGCGGTTCCAGGCTGTGCGCCGTCGCTTCGCCCTGGCTCATCCCGGCCCTTTCCACGGCCTCGGCCATGCGGGAAAGCGGGCCTTCCAGGCTTTTCGAGATGGCGTGCGCGACGTTCTTCGCCAGTTCCGCCTGCAAGTTCGTCATCGCCTCCTGCTGCGTGGAAAGCAGCGCCTGTATCTCGCTGGCGAAGCTCTTGCGCAACTCCGCCGTCTGCCGCGCCGAATGCTCGCTGGCGCTCACCAGGCGGGCGAGATACTCTTCCTCCACCCCGCCTTCGAAGAGGTTGTCGAGATTTTCGGCCAGGGAGGCGACATGTTTTCCGCACAGGGAAAGGAGCGATTTTTCGATCCAGGTAAACAGCATCGCCAGGGTGATGGCCAGGGCGGAAATCTGGAAGGCGTGCCCGACGCCCTGGATCAGGTTGCGCAGGCTGAGGCGCACGACTTCCGTATCGCTGTTGACCTCGAAATGCGACAGGCCGGCGATCAGGCCGGCGAAAGTGCCGATGATGCCGATCCCCGTGAGGATGCCCGGCAGATGCTGGTAGAACCCGGCCCTGAGCGGCACTTCCACCAGCGCGGAGGGAGAAAAGAAATGCCCGGCGGAAGCCGTGGCGCGGATGCGTTCGCCATTGGAAGTCTTCTGCCGGTGCAGGGTTTGCGCGTATTCGTTCCAGGCATGGGCAAGGCGCGGCGAATCCATGACCTCCGCCGAAATCGTGTCCGGCGAGGGAGAGGAAAGGCCCCTCAACGCCCGGCTGGCGCGCCGCAGGTCGAACCACAGAAGCAGTCCCGGCAGGACGAAGCGAAAAAGGAAGGCCAGCGCCATGAGCAGCAGCAGGATGAAGATAACCCTCACATTGCCGGCGGAGTTCCAGAGGTTCAAGAAAAAGGCGGTCATGGCGATAGCAGTCGGTTCGTTCAGGGGTGCATTCTAGGTTAAACGGGGGGCAGAGGACAGGGCCATAGGTTGGATGGTCGTAGGTTGGATAAGCCGAAGGCGCAATCCGACATTCCACACACCGATGCGCAGCATCGCAAATCAAAAACAAGCGGCGCAAGTGCCGGTGATGAACGAAACCATGGCGCTGCGCGGTTTGCTCCACTTTGCTTTACCCCCGTATGCCGAGCCGGGATTGGCCGGTTTTGCCGGGTGCAGTAGAATCCATGCATTTCGATCCCCTACCGGAGAATGACCATGCCCCTCGTTTCCATGCGCCAGTTGCTCGACCATGCCGCCGAAAACCATTACGGCCTGCCCGCCTTCAATGTCAACAACATGGAACAGGTCTGGGCGATCATGGAGGCCGCCAATGAACTCGACGCGCCCGTCATCATGCAGGCTTCCGCCGGGGCGCGCAAATACGCGGGCGAGCCTTTCCTGCGGCATCAGATCCTGGCGGCGCTGGAGGCCTATCCGCATATTCCTGTCGTCATGCACCAGGATCATGGGCAGTCGCCCGCCGTGTGCATGGCGGCGATCAAGTCCGGCTTTTCCTCGGTGATGATGGACGGCTCGCTCGAGGCCGACGGCAAGAGCGTGGCGAGCTACGAATACAATGTGGATGTCACGCGGAAGGTGGTGGAATTCGCGCACTACATCGGCGTTTCTGTGGAGGCGGAGCTGGGTGTCCTGGGTTCGCTCGAAACCATGCGGGCGGACAAGGAGGACGGCCACGGCGCGGAAGGCCGGGTGACGCGCGAGGATTTGCTCACCAATGTCGAGCAGGCCGCCGATTTCGTCCGCGCCACCAACTGCGACGCCCTGGCGATCGCCATCGGCACCAGCCACGGGGCCTACAAATTCACCAAGAAGCCGACCGGCGACATCCTCGCCATCGACCGCATCGCCGAGATCCATGCCCGCATTCCCAATACGCATCTGGTCATGCACGGTTCTTCCTCCGTGCCGCAGGAGTTGCTCGCCGAAATCCGCGAATTCGGCGGCGACATGAAGGAAACCTATGGCGTGCCGGTGGAGGAAATCGTCGAGGGCATCCGGCATGGCGTCCGCAAGGTCAATATCGATACCGATATCCGCCTGGCCATGACCGGCGCGGTCCGCCGTTTCCTCTTCGAAAACCCGGCGAAGTTCGATCCGCGCGATTACCTGAAGCCCGCCCGCGAAGCCGCCAAGAAAATCTGCCTTGCCCGCTACCGTGCCTTCGGCTGCGAAGGCCGCGCATCGCACATCAAGCCGGTACCGCTGGAAAAAATGGCCGAGCGCTATGGCAGGGGGGAATTGGATCAGGTCGTCAGATAAAGCAGGTATCAGGAATCAGAGGAGCGAACATGAACGCCAGTAACGATTCATCCCAAACGTCGCAAACCGCCATCCCGACGCCGCGCTGGGCGCGCGATCTGGAACGGCTGCTGCCCATCCGCGCGCAATTCATCGTCTCCGGCAATATCCGCGACCATTTCCTCATTCCGCTTGCCAGGGGCGTCGTTACCCCCGCGCCGCTGCGCCGCTGCCTGTGGCAGGTTCTCGTCCGGCAGGGATTCCAGCTTTTGCTGGTTTACGATCCGGTGGAAGGCATACGTCCCTATCCGCAGGAAAAAGCGGCGGAGGATCTGGCCGTCCGCCTGTTCAAGCTGAAGTTCCAGGAGGACGGGGCGATGCCGATGAGCCTCGACCGCCTGGCCGATCGGATGAAGGACTTGACCCGCACACGGGAGGCGCGCGTCGCGCTCCTGATCGACTTCGCCTCCCGCCTCGTCCGCCACCCGGACCAGCTCGACGCCGGCGAGCATCGCTTTTTCCTCGCCGCGGAACGCCTGGCCGTCCATGCCGTGCCGATCGTGCTGAGGGCGCAGCCGCCGGGCGAGGACAACCGGCCGCGCTTCAATCCGGTGCTCTGGCTCTTGAACCGTCCGCAGGATTTGCCTTCGTGGTTCGCGCTCGACAACACGCGCATCGAGACTTTCACCATCGGCCTGCCCGATTTCGAGACGCGGGAAGCCGCCGCCCGCAGTTATTTTTCCCTCTTCGCGCCTGCGGCGGAAGCGGCGGCGAATGCCAGCGAAACGCGCCACGCGCAATTCGCCGAAGCCTTCGCGCGCGCTACCGAAAGTCTGCCGCTCACCGCCCTGTCGGACATCGCGCAGCTCGCCAACCGGCATGGGATTGCCTGGGATCGCGTGGAGGACGCGGTGCAGTGCTACAAGGTGGGAATGCTGGAAAATCCGTGGAAGAAACCTTATCTGAGAAACCGCATCGCCAAGGCGGCGGCGCAGATCGAAACGCGGGTCAAGGGGCAGCCGCAGGCGGTGACCAAGACGGTGGATATCCTCATGCGCTCGGTGATGGGCCTGACCGGCGCGCAGGCAAGATCGGGCAGCGACCGGCCGCGCGGCGTGCTCTTTTTCGCCGGGCCCACGGGGGTGGGCAAAACGGAGCTTGCCAAGACCCTGACCGAACTGGTTTTCGGCGACGAGCGCGCCTATATCCGTTTCGACATGAGCGAATTCGCCGAGGAACACACCGGCGCGCGGCTGTTGGGCGCGCCGCCGGGATACGTGGGTTTCGAGGCGGGCGGCGAACTGACCAACGCCGTGCGCGAAAAGCCTTTTTCGGTCGTGCTTTTCGATGAGGTGGAAAAGGCGCATCCGCGCATTCTCGATAAATTCCTGCAAATCCTCGAAGATGGCCGGCTGACCGACGGGCGCGGCGACGTGACCTATTTTTCCGAAACCATCCTCGTCTTCACTTCCAATCTCGGCATTTTCATCGAGGACGAACACGGGCGGCGCGTGCAGAATGTCTCGCCCGCCTATCCCTACAAAACGGTGGAAGAGCGGGTGAAAAACGCGATCGAAGATTATTTCAAATATCGCCTGTCGCGCCCGGAAATCCTGAACCGCATCGGCGACAATATCGTCGTGTTCGATTTCATCAACCCATCCGTGGCGCATCGCATTTTCACCGGGATGCTGGACAATGTCGTGCGCCGGGTCCGCGAGGAACACCACCTGACGCTGAAATTCGACCCGGCGGTGCTGGAAATCCTGGAAAGCCGCTGCATCCGGAATCTCGATCACGGCGGGCGCGGCATTGGCAACCAGCTCGAATCCACTTTCATCAACCCACTCGCCCGCGCCCTGTTCGCCCTCGACGATCTGGAGACGCGCGAGGAAGTGACGCTCACCGACCTCACCGAGAACGAAGACGGCATCGTCTCCCTTATCCTGCGATGAGTTTCAGAGGACAGAGCGCCAACTGACTACTGATCCACAGACCACAAAGCGAGCGCTCTGTCCTCTGTCTCCTGTCTCCTGTCCGACAAAAGCGGGAAAGGCGCGCATGACTTGCCAAATGAGATTGCCAATGGAAGGAAACAAGTTCACAATCTCGTTCATTCCCAATTCGGGAATTTCGACCGGTCGAAAATTATTTTTTGCCATGAGATCTCCTGTCCTGCGGCTGAACGAAGCGCATTATCCGGCGCGGGGTTGTGTGTCGCGGGATAGCTGTCGGCAATAATCGGGAGGGGAATATGAAATTGGTGCGCGTTTGCCCTGTTTGCGATACGGAAAATCCTCCGGAGCAGGTGCATTGCCTTGCCTGCGCCAGCCTTCTGGCGGATGTGGACTTCGTGCCCGCCAGGCAGACGAAACCCGTGGAAGAAATTCCGGCAAGGGAAGACAAGGCGGCGAGTAGCGAGATTCCTGAAGTTTCCACCAAGGTTTCCGCCAGGGAATCTTCCCCCGCTGAATCTTCTCCCAATGAAATTCCCGCCAGCAAAACTTTCGCCAGTGAAATTTCCAGCGGGCAAACTTCCAGCGAGACGCCCGCCAAACCACTGATCGTCGACGAAAAACCGATCGCCGAGGACAGCGCTCCCACAATGCCCGCCAACAAGGCGCACGCCAGCAAAACACCCACCCATGAAATTCCCGATGAATTGCTCGCCGATGCAGAATTCATGGCCGGGGCGACCGACTCGCTCATCATATCCAACATCATGTTCTCGGTCGAGGAACCGGAAGATGAGATAGAGGGGGAGGTGCGCGTTTGTCCCAACCCGGATTGCGGCCAGGCGAATCCGGCGGAAGCGAAGCGTTGCCTGTATTGCGATACGCCGCTCAATGCCGAGCCGGAGCAAGAGGAAGAACCGCGGCCACAGGAAGCGCCGGAGGAAAAACAGGAAGAGG
>JAITDH010000034.1 GCA_031282665.1 Zoogloeaceae bacterium
TCCAGCACGCTCTGGGTATTGCCCGTCTCATAGCCGGTGCGCAGGTCCTTGATGCGCGACTGATCGAGCACGTAGGAGCGGATCTGGTGTCCCCAGCCGATGTCGGATTTGGCTTCTTCGAGTTTCTGCTGTTCGGCCATCTGCTTCCTGAGTTCGAGTTCGTAGAGGCGGGCGCGCAGCATCTGCCAGGCTTCCTCACGATTTCGGTGCTGCGAGCGGTCGTTCTGGCATTGCACGACGATGCCGGTGGGAACGTGGGTGAGACGGATGGCGGAATCGGTCTTGTTGATGTGCTGGCCGCCCGCGCCGGAGGCGCGGAAGGTGTCGGTGCGCACGTCCGCCGGGTTGATCTCGATTTCGATGGAGTCATCGACTTCCGGATACACGAAGACCGAGGAAAAGCTGGTATGCCGTCTGGCGTTGGAATCGAAGGGCGATTTCCTGACCAGCCGGTGGATGCCGGTTTCCGTGCGCAGCGTGCCGTAGGCATAATCCCCGATGAGCTTGATGGTGGCGCTCTTGATGCCCGCCACGTCGCCCTCGGATTCTTCCAGCAATTCGACCTGGAAGCCCTTTTTCTCGCCATACTTGAGGTACATGCGCAGCAGCATGGAGGCCCAGTCCTGCGCCTCGGTGCCGCCCGCGCCGGCCTGGATTTCCAGGAAGCAGGCGTTGGGGTCCTGCGGATTGTTGAACATGCGGCGGAATTCCAGCTTTTCCACCTTTTCCGCGATGCCCTCCAGATCGGCGCCGACGCCTTGCAGGGTGGCTTCGTCGTCGTCTTCGCGCGCCATGGCGAAAAGCTCGCGCGCGTCCCGCAGGCCCTGGTCGATGCTTCCCAGCGTCAGCACCACGTCTTCCAGGGCGCGTTTTTCCCGCCCCAGTTCCTGGGCGCGTCCGGGATCGTTCCAGACGCCGGGGTCTTCCAGTTCCAGATTGACGACGATCAGGCGTTCCTGCTTCTGATCGTAGTCAAAGATACCTCCGTAGTTGGGCGGAACGTTCCGCCAGGTCATCGAGACGATTGTCGATCCGGTTGATTTGTTCGGCTTCCATGATGCTTGGCCTATTTGAAAGTGAATGATGTGAATGTGGATGAAAGAGTGGCGGGAGAGGGAATCACGGCGTTTCGTCCAACTGCTCCCGCGCCGCGCGGACGGCTTCCCGCACCCGTTCCGGCGCCGCTCCACCCGTGTGGCGGCGGGCGGCCAGCGCGCCCTCGACGGTCAGGGCGGCGAAGACGTCTTCCCCGATCAGGGGGGAAAATGCCTGGAGTTCGGCCAGAGCGAGTTCCGGCAAATCCAGCCCCTTTTCCTCGGCGGCCTTGACGGCGCGCCCCACGACTTCATGCGCGTCACGGAAGGGCAGCCCTTTCCGGACGAGATAGTCGGCCAGATCGGTGGCGGTGGCGAAGCCCTGCCGGAGGGCTTCCCGCATCCGCCCTGCATTGACGGTCAGGCCCGTGCCGAGCATGTCGGCGAAAATGCGCAGGGTGTCGACGAGGGTGTCGAGGGTGTCGAACAGCGGTTCCTTGTCTTCCTGGTTGTCCTTGTTGTAGGCGAGCGGCTGCCCTTTCATCAGGGTGAGCAGGGCGACGAGATGGCCGGTCACCCGCCCGGTCTTGCCGCGCGCGAGTTCGGGGACGTCGGGATTTTTCTTTTGCGGCATGATGGAAGAGCCGGTGCAGAAGCGGTCGGCGATCCGGATGAAGCCGATCTGCGGATTCATCCAGAGCACCAGTTCTTCGGCAAGGCGCGAGATATGCGTCATGCAAAGCGCTGCGGCGGCGCAGAATTCCACGGCGAAATCGCGGTCGGAAACGGCGTCCAGCGAATTCCGGCAGACGGCTTCGAAGCCCAGTTCGGCGGCGACGGATTCCCGGTCGATGGGGTAGGTCGTGCCGGCCAGCGCCGCCGCGCCCAGGGGCAGGCGGTTGACCCGCCGGCGGCAATCGGCGAAACGCTCGCGGTCGCGCGCGAACATCTCGAAATAGGCCAGCATGTGATGGCCGAAGGTGACGGGCTGGGCAACCTGCAAATGGGTGAAGCCCGGCATCGGCGTGGCCGCCTCCCGTTCCGCCAGGTCGACGAGGGCGCGTTGCAGGGCCTGGAGCAATTCGCGCAGGGTGTCGATGCCGTCGCGCAGATACAGGCGGATGTCGGTCGCCACCTGGTCGTTCCGGGAACGGCCGGTGTGCAGGCGCTTGCCCGCGTCGCCGGCAAGGGCGGTCAGGCGTTTCTCGATATTGAGATGCACGTCCTCCAGGTCGAGCGACCAGACGAAGACGCCGGATTCGATTTCCTGCCGGATGGTTTCCATGCCCCGCTCGATGTCGGCAAGATCCCGCGCGCTGACGATGCCCTGCCGGGCGAGCATCCGCGCATGCGCGAGGGAACCCCGGATATCCTGCCGCCACATCCGCTTGTCGAAGGAAACGGAGGCGGTATAGCGCTTGACGAGATCGGAAACGGGTTCAGAAAAACGGCCGCTCCATGTATATTGTGAATTCTGATCCATGCTGTTTCGATGAGCCAATGAGCACAAAAGGCAAAAAGATGAGCAGTATACGGCAAAAACCGGCACACCCCTTACCGGACTGGCGCAATTTCGGCATCCTGCTGCGCATCCTCGTCGGCGCCAATTTCCTTTCCTTCTGCGTCGCCCTGGTCAGCGCGAACAGCCTGCGGCATGTGTTGGGGACCTTCGTGGAAAACGCCGCCTGGGTGGAACTCCTGCTCCTCTTCAACCTTTCCCTCTTCGCCCTGATACGCGATCCGCTCTGGCGCTGTCCTCCCCGCATCGCGCAGGGCATCGTCCTCCTCATCGTCGCGTCCAGCGCCGCCCTGTTGCAGGATTGCCTGCATTTTCTCGCCCTGACGGACGAAAGCACTCCGTGGCGGGCCGCGCTCCTGGCCGCCATCGGCGCTGGCTGGATACTGGGCTATTTTGACCTGCGCGCCCAAACGCTCTCCCCGCGCCTGGAGGAAGCGCGGCTCTCGGCGCTGAATTCCCGCATCCGCCCGCATTTCTTCTTCAACGCCCTGAACACCGTCCTGGCCCTGATCCGCAGCGATCCGCGCGGGGCGGAAAGCATGCTGGAAGGGCTTTCCGACCTCTTTCGCGCGATCCTGAAGGATTCCCGCAGGCTTTCCCCATTATCGGAAGAAATCGCCCTGGGCCGCCAATATCTCGCCGTGGAAAAACTGCGCCTGGGCGAGCGGCTCAAGGTGAATTGGGAAATCGGCGCCCTGCCGGAAGACATCCTCGTCCCCCCGCTGATGCTGCAACCGCTCCTGGAAAACGCCGTCTATCACGGCATCGAACCCCTGGAAGACGGCGAAATCCACGTGCGCCTGGACATGGTGGGCGAACTGCTCCGCATCGAGATTGAAAACAGCGTGGGCGAAGCCCCCGGCAAACACCCCGGCAACCAGATGGCCCTGGACAACATCCGCCAGCGGCTGGCCCTCTTTTACGACATGGAAGCCAGTCTCGAGCATTCTGCCAGACAGGGCCGCTACCAGGTGCGCATCGACCTGCCCTGCCGTCGGCAGAATCATTCGATTTTCGACTGACGACTCAGTCGATCCCGTATTCGATCGTGACCACCACGCGCGCTTTCTTGGCGATGGTGGTCTTGTCGTAAGCGCCGCCGTAATCGTCGGAATCGGCGTCGGAATGGGCGGAGAGGATGTAGAACGCGCCCTGGGAGGCGGAGCGCATGGCGCCGACCCGCACCTTGCCGACCTTGGCGAATTCCTCGGCGCGCTGGCGGGCGTTTTCGGTCGCCGCGCCGATCAGCGACATCTTGATGGCTTCCAGATCACGCACCAGATAATCGGGCGAGGCATACACCACTGGCTTGCCTTCCGCCGCCAACTGGATGATCTCCTTGTGGGCGGTGACGATCTTCTGCAAATCATCGCTGCGCACCCGGATGTTCTGCGTGCCGACATAGCCTTGCTGCACCTGCCGGTAATGGGTTCCCGAATACTCGTCCACCATGTTCGGCTTGACCTGCTCGTCGCCCTCCTCGCGCGTCGAGGCCGGAAACCCGTGCTGTTCCAGAAACGCCTCCAGTTCCGGGCGGGCCTGGCGCAAGGCGTTCAGGGTCGAGCCGAAGTCGCTGTCGATGACCCGGATGCC
>JAITDH010000077.1 GCA_031282665.1 Zoogloeaceae bacterium
AGCGGCAACGCCCTGGGGCCGTGCTCCGCCGCGCCCACCACGGCGTAGACGGCGAGCGTTTCTCTTTCTTCGAACCATTGCAGATTGAAAAGCTGGCCGTCGATTTCCAACATGCAGGCGGCGTCCTCGTCCAGCGCCAGATCGGGGATGCCGATGGCTTCGCCAAGGCGTGCCAGGATGGGCGAGAAGGCGTTTGTTTCGCGGGTTTCAGGCATCATTTTCATCCCAATATCTTCGTGCGCGCCTGGTTCTGCGCCTGCTGGATGGAATCCTGGGCGGCGAGGGCCTTTTGGATGAGTTCCTTCAGTCCCTCGTCCAGGTCTTTCAGGGAATCGCGCATGTCGCGCAGCTTTTCCTGGTCGGCCTGCAACTCCTTGATTTTGGCCTGGTACATCGTGCCGTAGTAGTCGCCGACCGATTTGGCGATGCCCGCGAAACCGCCGCCGGCCTGGGCCATGCCTTGTCCCAGGGCGTTGAGGGACTGGCTGCGCGTGAGCGGATCGATGGGGGGCTTGAGCGCCGCGCCCGGCGCTGGCGTGGCGCTTGTGGTACTTGGCGCGCTTGCGGGAGCCGCCGTGGTGCTTGGCGCGCCGCCGCGATGTCCGCCGATGGCGATTCCGCTACGAGCGCCTGTTGCGCCCATTGTGCCACCACCTGCGGGCGGGCTGGCGGAAGGGACATCGGCCTTGCCCTGCGGGATGGCGGTCTTTAGCGCCGCGGCGGACATGCCCGTCTGTACCGCGCCGCTGGCGATGGTGATCAGGCCGCTGACGATGCCCATCGCCAGTTGGAGTGCCGCCATTTCGCGCATCTTGTCGGCTTCCTCCTGCATGGATGCCACGATCTGCTCGGTCATCTGGTGGCGGACTTCCCGGTTCTGCTCGCGCTGCTCGCCCGCGTACTTGGTGATGAGGCTCATCACCAGCGCGCCGGGCGAGGGCAGGAGGCCGAATTCGGCGATGCGCGCGATGTCCGCGCCATTGGGCGGCGCGAGCCGGGGCAGGTTGTGGCTCACCTGTTCTGCCACCTGGCCGAAACTTTGCCCGCTATTGGCCGCTTCCAGCAAGAGGCTGTCGACCTGGGCGGCGGCGACCCCCTGGGCGCGCGCCTGGTTCAGCAGGGCTTCATAGGCTTGCTGGTTGAAGTCCGGCAGGCTCGTAATGCTCGTGCTCATGCGCTTCTCCTTTCAGGCCACGGCGGGCGCCTGGTTGCCGAGAATGGCCGCCTGCGCCTCCACGTTGCCCTGGACGATCTCCTGCACGGCGGCAAGCAGTTCCTCGGCGCGTTTCAGGACGGATTCCAGGAATTGGGTCTCGATGTCCTGGGCTTCCACGATGCGCGCCAGGATCGCTTCCAGTTCCTTTTGCGTCGCCTTGGACTTGGTGATGTCGCTCGAATACACCGCGTCGGCGATGCCCACGCCGCCCTGGGTCATGGTGGTCAGCCCGCTGGCGAGGCTGGAAAATTGGGAGACGCGCGCGGCGATCAGGGCTGCGCGTCCCGCCATTTCCGCGGTCTTGGCGGCGGAACCCGCGAAACCCGCGCCAAAGCTCAAGGCCGCGCCGAGGATGGTGATGCCGATTTCCACCCCCATGCCGATCCATTGCGCGGCTTCCTTGGAAGCGCCGCATTGCCTGGCGAGCGCGGCCACCCCCGCGCTGATGCTGACTTTGCCGCCGGAAGCCTCGCTCATGACGCTATTGACCGTCATGGTGAGCATGATCGCCGCGCCCGCGATCAGGAGCGGATTGGCGGTCACCGCGCCGATGGCGGCGGTGGCGACGGCGGCAATCGCGCCCAGCGCCATGCCGATCCACTTCAAGGCTTTCATGAAGGGGCCGAGTTTTGCCTTTTTGTGCAGGGTTTCGAGTTGCTTCTGGATTTCCTCCAGTTTCTTCTGGTTGGCTTCCTCCGTTTCCGCCGCCTTGGCCTTCAGGGTGTCCACCCCGCTGCGGGCGGTGATGCGGGCGGTTTCCATGCCCACCGCCTTGACCAGTTCTTCCAGCGAGAGGTTGCCCGCTAGGAAGGGAACGGCCAGCTTGGGCAGGGCGTCCGTGAGCAGGGCAAGCTCCTTTTCGGAAAGCGGCGGCAGGTGCACGTCATCGCCGCCGGCACGATTCCCCGCTTGTGCGGAGTCGCCGGAAGTGCCCACGGGATAACTCTTGTATGCTCCTGTATTTGGAATGATAGGATCGACCATGTCAGTCTCCCTTGCGAATCTGCTCGAGCAGGGCGCGGGCGCGTTCGCGGTAACTCTGGTGCAGGCTGTTGTCCGGCTGGCCAAATTCTTGCGCCGCGTCGAACAGGGCGGCGGCGTTTTCGGTGTCGCCTTGTTTCAGGTAGCAGATGCCAGCGTGCACCGAAGGCGCGGGATCGCCCAGGGCGCTGGCGATGGAAGCCATGTTGTAGGCGTCGATTGCCCCGGCGAGGTTGCCCCCCGCCTGACGGCTGCCGCCCAGCCCCATCCAGAAGCGCGTGTCCTGGTGGTTGTAGATGCACAGGGCGGAAAAGAGTTTTTCCGCCTCCGTGTAATTGCCCGCGTTGTAGAGGTTGTAGGCAAGGCCGTAGCCCGCCTCCAGCGTCTCCACGGTCACTCCGGCGGCGTCGCCAAGGGTTGCGCCTTTGGAGAGTCCCTCGAAGATCGCGTCGATGATTTCCGGGCCGGGAGTTTCGGCTTGTTCGCTTGTTGCCATGTCCTGTTCCTTTCGATTTGAAAAAAGAGACTTCAGCGTGCCCGCGCCAGTTCGGAGAGCGTCTGGTTGCTTTGTTGGATGACGGAGTTGGCCCCTTGCAGGTAGGAGTTGTACTGCCCCATGTAGTCCTGCACGAAGACCATTTTCTGTTGCGTGTCGGTGCCCAGCGCATCCATCCGTGCCTGCAGCGAGGTGATGGCGACTTCCCACTCGTCCTTGTTGTGCCGGTTGTCGTTGCCGGTCTTGTCGTAGGCCAGTCCGTTCTTGTCCAGGTAATCCTGCATTTCCTGCGGCATCAACGAGGCATGGTTGTCGCCCGACGCGTTGCCGGTTCCTCCTTTGGCGTCGGCCTGGAGTTGCCGCGCCTGTTGCAGTAGCGCGGCCAGTTGCTTTTGTTCTTCCTGGGTTTTCTGGATGTCCTGGATGTAGTTCATCGCGTTGGACTTGGCGGATTCCGCCAGCGAAAGTTGCAGCTTGGCGAACATCAGTTGCAGGCCGCCGCCACCGAGGTTGTTTACGTCGATGGTGCCGATGCTGGAAGTGCTGCTCGCCTGCGCGGCATCGAGGGTTGCTTGCGAGACCATGATGGATTCCTTGGGAAATACCGGAAGATCAGCGCGCCCTGGCCAGTTCGCCGAGCGTCTGGTTGCTTTGCTGGATGACGGAATTGGCTCCTTGCAGATAGGAGTTGTACTGCCCCATGTAGTCCTGCACGAAGACCATCTTCTGCTGCGTGTCGGTACCCAGCGCGTCCATGCGCGCCTGCAGTGAGGTGATGG
>JAITDH010000179.1 GCA_031282665.1 Zoogloeaceae bacterium
CAGCCCCCTCTCCCACCCCTGCCGGGGCACCCTCTCCCCCGAAGTGTCGGGGGCGAGGGAACGGCAAGCGGCAATGCTTTGTTTGTTTCCTCCACTTTGAATTGCCCCCCACACCCCCCCATTACCGCGCATCCCCGGAAGAGAAAATGATATACAATGAAACACAATGTATATTCATTTGAAGGAGTTTGTCATGCGTGTCGCAAAATGGGGAAACTCCCTGGCCGTGCGGTTGCCCGCCTCGCTCGTCAAGGAACTGGATCTGCGCGAAGGCGTGGAAGTGGAAATCGCGGTACGCCGGAAAGACAAAGAGGACAAAGCCCTCATCGCTCAATTGCGAAAATTCCGGGGCATGGTGCCCGCGGGGTTCAAGTTCGACCGCGCGGCGCTTTACGAGCACGACCAGGATGAAACGGAAGCGGCAATCCAGAAGCGCGAAGCCGATGCCGCCCTGGCTGAGTTGCAGGCGTTACGCGAGCAAATCAAAATTCCAGCGGATTTCAAGTTCGACAGGGAGGCGTGTCATGAGCGCACTCCCGTTTAGAGCCTTTGCCGACAGCAACGTCGTAATCTATGCGGCGTCGTATGAAGAAGAAAAGGCGAGTCGTGCCGAACAGGTCTTGCGGACATCCATTGTGAGCGTGCAGGTGTTGAACGAAACCACGCGTGCCCTGCGCTACAAATTGAAATGCTCCTGGAGAAAAATCGACGCATACCTGCAATCGGTGCGCGCCTTTTGTCCCGTCGTGCCGCTCACCATCGAAACCCACGACCTTGGCCGTCACATTGCCGAACGCTATCAACTCCAATTTTTCGACGCCCTGATCGCCGCCTCCGCCCTGCTGGCGAAATGCGATACGCTTTATTCCGAAGACATGCAGCATGGGCTTTTGCTGGAAGAGCAACTGCGCGTCGTCAATCCCTTCGCGTGACAAACCTGCCGGTCAGGAATAGCGGGACTTCTGGCGCCAATCTTCCAGTGTCTCGTAACTGCAAGGCATATCCTCCACCTTGACCCTGGCCAGTACCCAGCCGATGAGTTGTTCCTCTTGCTTCAGCGCTTCGAATTCGGATCGGGGAGAAGATGGAATGTTTCCGAGCGTGCCGATTTTCTTGAGGATGAGGGACAGGCTCATTTGTCGTTGAACCTCTGCGACATACGACTCCGGGGAGAGGGAAAAGATCTCTTCCGGCAGCGTTGTTTTTCGTCCCCCGATCCGGTGCAGGAACTGCTCCATTTCCTCCTTGGCCTCGTCCATGCGCTGGCGGGTTTTTTCCTCCACCAGGGACTCCGGAAGGACGAATGTGTGCGCCTCCAACAAGGCGTCCATGACATTTTCCTTGGTTTGCCGCCAGGCAAACTGCGCGCTCTTTTTTTCCAGGTCTTTCCGAATACTGGCGCGCAGCGCGTCCAGGTCGCCGTCCTCGATCCCGTTTTTCCTGGCGAAATCGGCGTCGAGATCCGCCTTCGTCCAGACTTCGACCTTGGAAATCGTCGCGCAGACCCGCACGGTCTTGCCCGCCAGGGATTCGGTCGCGTTTCTTTCCGGGTAGACAAAATCGAAGGTCTTCGATTCGCCGGCCTTCAAGCCGATGATCTCCTCGTCAAAGGCTTCCCAGGCATCCGTCTCGCCCACGACCACTTCTATGTCTTCAGCATCTTCGTCGGGAAGCGGCGCGCCATCCAGCGTCATGGAATAACTGAGCGTCACGAAATCGTCGAGCTGCGCGCCGCGTTCGACCTCCACGTCCTTTCCCTGTTCCATCCGCAGATCATCGAGATACTGATCGACATCGTCATCGGTGACTTGCGCGTACGGGCGAACGATGGAGAGTTGCGACAAATCGGCCAGCTCGAATTCGGGAAATACCTCGAAGCTCACCACGAATCGCCGTTTTTCCGGATCGGGCGATGGCGTTTCATCCATGCCCAGGACGGAGGCCACGTCGAACTGGCTGGAGTGTTCCTTCCATTCCTTGTTCAACAGGTCGAGCAGGGTTTCCTCGTGCGCTTCCTCGCCATATTCCTGTTCGATCCGGCGGAAAGGCACCTTGCCGGGACGAAACCCCGGCATACTGACCGTGCGGGCGAGCCTGCGCAAATATGCCTCGCGCGCCTTGGTCAGTTCCTGGACGCTCAAGTCGAGCGTATAGCGCCGCAACAGGGGGTTTTCCGGAGTTTCCTGATTTTTCTGATCGTCGGAAAGAGAGGCGCTTTCCGGAAGTTGCGATTCCATCACGGTATCCTTTCGGAAGAAAACGAGGGCGGACTATAGCAGATGTTTCCTCGGGAATTTCCCGGTTTTGTTAAACTCTCCTTCCATGTTTTACGCCGATACTTCCGCCGATACGCTTTTTGCCAGGGCCTTTGCCGATCAATGTCATCGCTGGGCGCGCGATGGCGGGGCTGGGGACGCGGCATGTCATGCCGCCAGGATGGCGGGATACCGGCTGGTGCTGGCGGCGCAGAAAGGCGATGTCTGCATCGAACTTTCCGCGCCTGATATGCCAAATGTGCCTGATGCGGTGGGCACGCCAAATTTGACCGATCTTGCCGCCTCCGGCCTGCTCGATACGCCGGAGACGAGAAACGGCCGGCCGATGGTCGTCGATGCCGCCGGGCGGCTGTATCTGGCGCGTTATTTCATGGCGGAAACCGCCCTGGCCGCTTCCCTCATCGCCCGCCATCGTCACCTCCCCTCCCCGCCCGGCCCGGCGGCGCGGGAGATGCTGGCGCGTCTCTTCCCCGCGACTTCTCCCCATGCGGCGCCCGATGCGCAAAAGCTGGCCGTTGCGCTTGCCCTACTGCGCCGTTTCGTCGTCCTGAGCGGCGGTCCCGGCACGGGAAAGACCAGCACGATCGCCCGCCTGCTCGCCTGCCTGCTCGCCGAATCGCCCAATCTGCGCATCGCGCTCGCCGCGCCCACCGGCAAAGCGGCGGCGCGCATGCAGGAATCCCTGCGCGAACGCGCGCGGGATTTGCCGGGCGAAATCGCCGCCCGGCTGCCCAGGGAAGCCTTCACCCTGCATCACCTGCTCGGCCTTTCCGCCCATGACGCCCGTCCGCGCCACCACGCGGGCAATCCCCTGCCATGCGACGCGCTGGTCGTGGACGAAGCCTCGATGCTCGACCTCACCCTGGCGGAACAGTTGCTCGCCGCCCTGCCCGCGCACGCGCGACTGATCCTCTTGGGCGACAAGGCGCAGTTGCAAGCGGTGGAGGCCGGCTCCGTTTTCGCCACGCTGTCGGGGAAAGCCTCGTTGAGCGACGCGACGCGCCAGCGGCTCGCCGATCTGGCGGACTATCCGCCCGCCCTCCTGGAGCGCGCGCCCTATTTCCCCGCCGCGCCTGCCCATCCCTTGCAGGATGCCGTCATCTGGCTGGA
>JAITDH010000214.1 GCA_031282665.1 Zoogloeaceae bacterium
AGACTGCGCAGGGAAGATTCGAACAGGGGCTTGGACATGGAGGATGGGCACATGGAAATCGACATTTGGAAAAATGATCGAATTATAGAATCCGCACCCGGCCTCGTGTTGTTTGGTGCGATTAAAAGTGAAGGGAAACCGTCCAGACGAAGCGCCAACGCGCACTGGAGGCGTACCGGATAAGGCGAAGGCCAAGGCGCTGAACCCCGAAGCGCCGACGCGCACGGGAGGCGTCCCGAAGGGACGCGATTTCGATAACCCCCGGCGTCAGCCGGGGGGGAACAGGGCCTCAAGATCAGGTAGCCCCAACGGGGCGTTACGTCGTGCGGCAGCATCGCTATCCCATCGTTTTTCGAACACGGGAGCAACGAATGTTTTTCCCCGTGATGCCGCTACGGGTAACGCCCCGTTGGGGCTATCCAGGGTGGGATTGGCCGCCACGTCCCCCGGCTGACGCCGGGGGTTATCAAAATTGCGTCCCTTCGGGACGCTCCCGGATTTTCATCGCTGATTATAAAAAGTTGCGATGCTGCGCATCGTGTGGGTGGAATGTCGGATTGCGCCTTCGGCTTATCCAACCTACGCGGATTTGGCCTGCCCTGGCCTGATCTTCGTTTCATGCAGCAGGTGCAGCAGCGCTTGCAGGAGGGCATCCGGGGAAACTGGTTTGTGCAGCACCTGCCAGTTGGTGCTGGCGAAGGCGTCGATCTGTTCGCAGGAGGTGTCGCCGGTGATGATGAGGCCGCGGATCGGGCGTTGCAGGCGAACGCGGATGGCGGCGAGGAGTTCGCTGCCGTTGAGTGAGCCTGGTATCCGGAAATCGGTGATGAAGAAATCCGCTTCGTCCAGGTTGGTGGCCTGCAGGGCGCTGTCGCTGTCGCTGAAATGGGAGGAATGGATGCCGCAGGAGGCAAGCCAGACGGACAGGGCGTCCGCGACCAGGGGATTGTCCTCGACGAAGACGCAGTGCCGGTCCTTGAGGATGTGCATGCCCTCGAAATGATAGTGGTAGCGCGTGACGGACAGGGGAAGGGAAATGTGCACGGGAATGGATACCTCGAACATCGTGCCGCGACCGTAACGGGATTTGCAGGTCAGTCCGTAGCCGAGGAGATCGGCCATCCGGCGAACGATGGACAAACCCAGGCCCAGCCCGTGTTCGCGGGTGCGCATGGGATTGTCGACCTGGTAGAACTCTTCGTAGATGTGCTTGATGTCTTCTTCCTTGATGCCGATGCCGGTATCCCAGATCTGGATCAGGAGGGTCTTCCGGCGCAGGCGGGCGCCGATCAGCACGCCGCCCCATTCGGTATAGCGGATGGCGTTGCCGATCAAGTTGCGCAGCAAGCCCATGAGAATGCTGACGTCCGTTTCGAAAAGCAGGGGATGGATGGGGAAGAAGAGCTTGAAGCGCAGCTTTTTTTCCATCGCCAGCGAGGCGAATTCGCTCTCGATGCGCTGGAAGATTTCGTAGATTTCCACGGCTTGCAGTTGCGGCGTGATGACGCCGGCGTCCAGGCGGGAAATGTCCAGGAGGGCGTTCAACAGTTCGCCCAGGGCCTCCGTGGCCAGGGCCATGTTGTGCACGAGCTTTTTCTGTTCGCTGTCCAATACCGTGTGCTCAATGGCGGAAATGAACAGATTGCTGGCCTGGAGCGGCTGCCGGAGGTCGTGGCTGGCGGTGGCGAGGAAGCGCGATTTGGCGATGTTGGCGGCTTCCGCCATTTCCTGCGACTGTTCGGCCATCTGCTTGGCGGCCAGCAGATCGGCCTCGTTCTGTTGCTGCGCGGTGATGTCGGTCAATGTGCCGGCGATGATTTCCGGCTGCCGCCATTTGTCGCGCTCGACGATCTTGCCCTGCGTCATCAGCCAGCGCCACGAACCATCCCTGGCCCGCGCGCGAAAGACGATCTGGCGCGCCACCTGGTCGTCATGCAGATAGCCATGGATGGCCTGCTTGACGCGCGGCAGGTCGTCGGGATGGATGAAGTTTTCCCAGTTCCTCCTGCGCAGGGGGGAAGACATGGGTTCGTAATCGAGCAGCGCGTCGAAACGGGAGGTAGCGGAAAACCTGCGTTCCCGGATATCCCATTCCCAAAAACCCTGGTCGGAGCTTTCCACGATGCGCCAATAGCGCCGCGCGCCCATATGCAGCCTTTTCATCAAGCGGCGGCGATGTTCGAGACCGAGGAGGAGAAGGAGGAGGAGGAAAACGGCGGTGATCTCCACCTTCATTTTCTTGAGCGAATTCAGGTACACCCTGGAGCTGTCGGCGACGAGGACGACCTGCCAGGAAGTTTCGAGCGAGCCGTGGTTGCAGACGAACCAGCCATCCTTGCGCCGGCAGCCGACGTCATATCGCTGGAGCTGTTCTTCGACGAAGGAACGCAGCGATTCCGGCAGCAAGGGGGAAAATTGCTGGATCTGATGCATATCGAGCTTCCGGGAGGTCATCAGCACCTCTCCGGCCGGATTGACGACGTAATAATCGCCGATGTCGATGTTCGTCTGCGGGAGCAGGAGCCGCTTCAGGTTATCCAGGGTGAAATCCACCGCCACGAAGGCGCGGTAGCGGTTTTCCATATCGTAGATGGGCGCGGCCAGGGTAATGGTCGCGCCCATGCCCGCCTGGTCGATGTAGACGCCCAGCCAGCGCGGCTGCCGCTCCGGATTTCCCCGCGAGTCGATCTGCGAGAAGGGCGCCCGCTCGATGAAAGCCTCGTTCCAGACCAGTTTGCCGGCCATCGCCTCGCCCATGGAGGGATACATGTTGGTGAAACCGTTCCGCGAGGTGTAATACACCCAGCCCGCGCCGGGCACGCTGTGCTGGGCCTCGATCATCAGCGGCGAGAGGAAAAGGACGGTGGACATTTCGGCGGCGCGTTCGCTGCCCGCTTCCGGCAGGGGACCCTTGCCGAAAAAATAGGTGCTTTGCGCAACCGGCACGCCAGGCGGGACCTGCGCGAAAAAACCGCCCTCGTTTTCCTTGAACATCGACACCTGGTCGTGAAATCCATACGCGCCATGCGCCAGTTCATATTGCGCCTCGGAGCGCAGCATCCGGATACTGGTCATCGCCCCGCGCGCCGCCTTGTCCATATCCGCCATCATGACTTGCAGGGACTGGCGGGTCAGTTCCAGGTCGCGCTCCACATACCGATGCAAGAGCCAGCAAAACCCGAAGAATATGG
>JAITDH010000222.1 GCA_031282665.1 Zoogloeaceae bacterium
CCCTATCCCGCGGCGAAGCAGTGTTCGGCGGCGGCGATGGTGCGGTCGATGTCCGCTTCGCTGTGCGCCGAGGAGACGAAGCCCGCCTCGAAGGCGGAGGGGGCGAAGTAATGGCCGGCTCCCAGCATGACGTGGAAGAAACGGTTGAAATGCTCCTTGTCGCAGGCCATGACGGATTCGAAATCCTCGGGACAGGCGGGGGCGAAATAAAGGCCGAACATGCCGCCCACGTTTTGCGCGCAGAACGGGATGCCGTGCCGGACGGCGGCGCGGGTCAGGCCTTCGCAGAGCCGCCCGGCGCGGGCTTCCAGGATTTCGTAGAAGCCGGGCTGCGCGATGATCTTCAGGGTGGCCAGCCCCGCCGCCACCGCGACCGGATTGCCGGAAAGGGTGCCCGCCTGGTACACCGGCCCCAGGGGGGCGATGCATTCCATGATCTCCTGGCGGCCGCCGAAGGCCGCCAGGGGCATGCCGCCGCCGATCACCTTGCCGAAGGTGGAGAGGTCCGGGGTGATGCCGAAGCGGCCCTGCGCCGAATGCAGGCCGACGCGAAAGCCGGTCATCACTTCGTCGAAGATCAGGAGCGCGCCGTGCCGTTGTGTCGATTCCCGCAGGGCGGCCAGGAATCCGGGCCGAGGGGCGATGAGGTTCATGTTGCCCGCGACCGGCTCGACGATCACCGCCGCGATTTCGTCGCCGCGCCGGGCGAAGGCGTCGGCGAGCGCGGCGGTATCGTTGTAGGGCAGGACCAGCGTGTGTTTGGCGGTATCGGCCGGAACGCCGCTGGAGGAGGGATTGCCGAAGGTGAGGAGGCCGGAGCCGGCCTTGACCAGCAGGCTGTCGCTGTGGCCGTGGTAGCAACCTTCGAATTTCACCAGCAGGTCGCGCCCGGTGAAGCCGCGCGCCAGGCGGATGGCGCTCATGGTGGCTTCCGTGCCGGAGGAGACGAGGCGCACCATGTCGAGCGAGGGCACGAGCTGGCAGAGCCGTTCGGCGAGTTCGATTTCCGCTTCGATCGGCGCGCCGAAGGAGAGGCCGCGCGCCGCCGTTTCGACGACGGCGGCCATGACTTCGGGGTGGGCGTGACCGAGGATCAGCGGCCCCCAGGAGCCGACGTAATCCAGGTAGCTTTTGCCGTCCGCGTCCCAGATCCGCGCGCCGACACCCTTGGCGATGAAGCGGGGCGTGCCGCCGACGGAACGGAAGGCGCGCACCGGCGAATTGACGCCGCCGGGAATGGAGCGCTGGGCGCGTTCGAAAAGGGTCTGGTTGCGGGATGTCATGGTGAAGGATCGTCCTCGAATAAGCGTTGATAGGCGCGCGTCCGCGCCGTGATGGCGGCGAGATGCGCGGCGGAATTCCGCGCCGGCGGCGCGAACAGGTCGCTGATGACCGCCAGCAGTTTCGCGCCCGCCGCCAGGAGCGGCGGCGCGTTTTCCAGGCGGATGCCGCCGATGGCGCAGGCGGGAACCGGCAATTCCTCCCTGGCGCGGCGAAACAGTTCCAGCGGGGCGCAAGCGGCGTCCGGCTTGGTCGGCGAGGGGTAAACCGCGCCGAAGGCGACGTAGTCCGCGCCTTCCGCCGCCATCGCCCGGGCGCGTTCGAAATCATCATAGCAGGAAGCGCCGATGATGGCTGCCGCGCCGAGGAGACGCCGCGCCTCGGCGGGGGTGCCGTCGTCGCGTCCCAGATGCACGCCGTCCGCGCCGGTCGCGCGCGCCAGTTGCATGTCGTCGTTGATGATGAGCACGGCGCGATGGCGTGTGCATAGCGCGCGCAGGGCCTCGGCTTCGGCCCGGCGCGTCCGGGCGTCGGCGTGTTTGTTGCGGTATTGCAGCCAGCGGCAGCCGCCGGACAGGACGGCCTGGGAGACAGCCAGGAGCGCGGGCGTGTCGAGGGATTCGGGCGGAATGGCGTACAGGCCGCGCAGGGGAGGCAGGGTTTCAGGCATGGCGGAAGAGGCGGTTGGGCAGCCATTGTCCCCGGCCCGGCTTGAATCCATGTGCCAGGGTTTGCCAGGCATATGCTTCACCGAGGTTGACGGCTTCCTCGAGGCTGTGTCCCAGGGCCAGGTGCGCGGCGATGGCGGAGGCCAGGGTGCAGCCGGAGCCGTGATAGCTTTCCGGCAGGCGCGGCCAGCGGTTTTCGCCGATCAATCCGCGCGCGCCGTACAGGCGGTTGATGACGGCTTCCGTCGGCGCGTGCGTGCCGGTAATCAGCACGTGGCGCGCGCCCAGCGCCATCAGTTTGGTCGCCAGCGCGGTGCTCACCAGCGCGACCGGCTCCTCCGGAGCGGCGGGCGCTTCGCTTTCCAGCAGGCGATACGCTTCCGGCAGATTGGGGGTGATGAGCGTCGCACGCGGCAGCAGTCGCTCACGCAGGACGGCGCGGAGGCCGGCATCGGCCAGCGCGTCGCCGCGCCCGGAAGCCAGCACGGGATCGAGCACCAGCGGAATGTCCGGAAAGGCGGCCATCACCTCGGCGGCGGCCCGCGCGTTTTCCGCGCTGCCCAGGACACCGGTCTTGAAGGCGGCGACGGGAATGTCGGCGAGCACCGTTTCCGCCTGCTGGCGCACCAGTTCCGCCGGCGTCGGCGCGACCCGGACGACGCCGGCGGTATCCTGCACGGTGAGCGCCGTGACGGCGCACAACGGATGCGCGCCCAGCGCCGCGAGGGTGAGGATGTCGGCCTGCAACCCCGCGCCGCAGCTTGGGTCACTGGCGGAAAAAACGAGCACGGCGGGTGGAAATGACATGGTTTTTGCTTTTTTTGCCGATCATATTGGCAACAAATCTGGTAAAAAAGTGGCGGAGCGGAAGATGATTGGGTAAGATGAGCGGGATTTTACTTGAAAGCGCTGCTTTCCATGTCTCGTCCTCGTTGTCCCGGTTTGCATGGAATCTGGCGCAGGGCGGATTCGGGCGCTACGGCGGCCACTCTTTCATATGACCACAAGATTTCAGGAGACCAGCTTTGGCAGATATTGCGAATCTGAAAGGCACGAAAGTGATGGTGATTGACGATAGCAAGACCATTCGTCGCAGTGCCGAAATCTTCCTGCTCCAGGTCGGTTGCGAGGTCATTTTGGCCGAAAACGGTTTCGATGCCTTGTCCAAAATCGCCAGCAGCCACCCGGACGTCATTTTTTGCGACATCATGATGCCGCGCCTGGATGGCTACCAGACCTGCGCCATCATCAAGAAGAGTCAGGATTTCAGGGAGACGCCGGTCGTCATGCTCTCTTCCAAGGACGGTCTCTTCGACCGCGCGAAGGGTCGCCTGGTGGGCTCCAACCAATATCTGACCAAGCCTTTCACCAAGGACACCCTGTTACAGACCGTGGCGGAGTTCGGCCGCAAGACGGAAAATTAAGTTGGAGAAGCAAATGACGATTAAAAAAGTCCTGGTTGTCGACGATTCGCCCACGGAGCGTTTCGTCATGACCGAATTGTTGAAGAAACATGGCTACCAAGTCATTACCGCCGAAAACGGACAGGATGGCATCGACAAGGCCAAGAAGGAACTGCCCGATCTGGTCATCATGGACGTCATCATGCCGGGAACGAACGGCTACCAGGCTACCCGCAACCTGAAGCGCGACGATGGCGCGCGGAACATCCATATCATCATCTGCACATCCAAGAGCCAGGAAACCGACAAAATATGGGGATTGCGGCAGGGCGCGGACAATTACCTGACCAAGCCGGTCAACGAGCAGGACCTGTTGACCGCCATCGCGGCGCTGGAATAGGGAAGGCGCCAACATGTCCCGTCGCGTCAGCCTGCGCGAATTTCAGGAGCACCTCTCACGCCGCCTGGCGGGGGCGGCCTTGGGGGAAAGCTCCGCAAGTCTCTTGGGCGTGCAGGTTGGCCAGTCGCGCTGGTTGCTGGATCTGTCGGCTTCCGGCGAGATCGTTTCCCTGCCGCCACTTACCCCGGTTCCCCTGACGATGCCCTTTTTCCTCGGCCTGACCAATATCCGGGGGAACCTGCATGCCGTTACCGATTTTCCCGCCTTCATCGGCGAGGAACCCACCCCTTTCCATGCCCCAGGCATTCGCCTGCTTCTGGTGGGCACGCGCTTCGGCAATAACGTCGCCTTGCTGATATCGCGTCTCCTGGGTTTGAAAAAACCGGCGGATTTCACCAATATCACCCGTCCCGCCGACGCCCCTGCCTGGGAAGCCGAGCTTTTGACCGACCAGGACGGCAATGAATGGCATCGCCTGGATTTGCCGGCCCTGCTCGCCGATCCACATTTCATGAATATTGTGGCCTGACCGCGGAGATTGATCATATGGCCTTCAAACTTTCCCTATCCAAATTCGGTAAAAAGAAAGACCCCCTGGATTCCGAACTGACGCTTGCGCCGGACTACGGCCGCTCTTCCCAGAAAAAGAAGAAGCGCGCCAAGGCGAAAAGCGGCGAAAGCAGCGAAA
>JAITDH010000248.1 GCA_031282665.1 Zoogloeaceae bacterium
GTTCCGCCTGCCACCAGTATTGGCCCCGTCCGTCCTTGAGGATGCGGCCAGGCGGCAGGTTCAGCGGGCATTCGAGTTCCCAGGGCAGCGCGTTCCAGAAGGGCGCGCAGGCGGCGAGCGGATCAGGCGCGCTTTCCGGCGCGGGCCAGGGCAAGGCGTTTGCAAGCGGCGAACGTTCGACGATGAGTGCGCGCAGCGGCGCGCGCGAGGGATAAAAGACCAGCGCCGCCGCAAACTGTTCGCCCGCGACAAAGGATTCCGAACGCCTGCCCGCCGAAGCTGGGTAAAAATCGAGCAGCAGGGCATGGCGGCATGCCCCGGCGTGCAGGTTCATCAACCAGGCGGCATGACGGACAAGACCGTCGCGGCGGGTCTCGATCCTTTCCCCCAGCACTTCCCAATCACTTTGCACGACCAGCGCCCGCGCATCGCCAAGAATCTGTTCACGCGTTTCGGAGGTCGAGACATGGCGGCGAATTTCCGCATCTTCCGGGTTCTGCCGCCACGCCTTGACGAGCAACACCAGTTTGCCCAGCTCGCGCAGGGCGGCTTCCGGGCGTTCCTCGCTGCGCAGCGCGAGCAGGCGGGCGGGCATTTCGTCGATACGCGAGGCAAGCGCGCCCGCCTTCTGGTCGACCATGCGCGCGGCGATGCGGCGGCAGCGCTCGGCGGCATGGTCGAGCAAGGCGGCAAGCCCCAGGCGCAACTGGTCGGTGATCCATTGCTCCAATTCTTCCAGCGCGCCCGCCACCGCGAGGCGGGTATCCTCCGCCCGTTTTTTCTGCGCCGCCGCGCGCCGCGCCACGGCCTTGGCGTCTTCTTCCGACGCGGGAATATCCCCGGCTTCGCCCGACTTGCCCAACACGGCGACGGCAATGCTTTTTTCGCCCGCGCCGCTTGCGGCGGTCGTTGCGGATTCCGCATTCGTCGCACTCGCCGGAGCCGCGCGGCGGCGGCGTCCCAGCCAGTCGACGACCCACTGCGGCGGCGCGGCGGACTGGAAGAGCGCGGCGTTGTCCGCAGCCAGCCACATCAGCGCCAGCGTGTGTTTGCAGGGAAACTTGCGCGACGGGCAGGTGCATTTGTAGCCGTGATCGCTGGCGTCGGCAATGACGCGATAAGGATTGGCGCCCGACCCCTGGCACTCGCCCCAGTAAAGTTCACCGTCCTGTTCCAGACGCACCCACTTCGCCGCCTTGGCAAGCTTTGCCGCCGCGCCAAGCGAAGCCTGATCGGGGGCGAGCGCTTCGATGCTTTTCAGGTCGAAGGGCATGGGCGCGGAATTAAAAATAGCGGCGCTTTGTGCCGGTGATGAACGATTGTCGGATTACGCCTTCGGCTCATCCAAGCGTCGAAACGACTCATTGGTCGCTCCTTTCGGATACCCTCGCCAGCACTTGCAGGAAGGCTGCCGCGTTCTGGAAGCCGACCACCCGGATGTCCGGGATTTCCTCTCCCTTGCGGTCGAAGAAGAGGATGCCGGGCGGGCCGTAGAGCTTGAAGCGTTGCAGGAGGGCGCGGTCGTCGCTCGTTCCGGCGGTGACGTCCGCCCGCAGGCGGACGAAGCTTTGCAGGCGGGAACGCACGGCAGGGTCGGCAAAGGTGAAGCGTTCCATTTCCTTGCAGGAGACGCACCAATCGGCATAGAAATCCAGGAGCGCCGGTTGTCCGGCGGCGGCGGCTTCGCGCAGGCGCGCTTCGAGTTCGGCGAGATTGCCGACACGCTCGAAGGGCAGGGCTTCCGTCGCCGGGGAGGCATTGCCCGCGCGCAGCCCGGCCAGCGGCTGCAAGGGATCGCGGCTGCCGGAAAGGGCGCCGACGAAGAGCGCCGCGCCCCAGAGCAGGAAGACGATGCCGATCCCCTTCCAGAATCGCGCCGCGCCGCCCGCTTCCGGCGGCAGGGGGTCGAGGGCGCGGAGGGCGACCGCGCCGACGATGAGGATCAGGGCGTAGGCAAGCATGACGGCTTCCCCCGCGACGACGGGCGAAACGATCCACACCGCCGTGGCGAGAAGGAGGACGCCGAAACCCTTTTTCACCTCGTTCATCCATGCCCCGGCGCGGGGCAGCAGGGCGCCGGCGGAAAGGCCGATGGCAAGGAGCGGTACGCCCATGCCGAGGGCCATGACGAAGAGCGCCGCGCCTCCAAGCAGGGCGTCCCCGCTCTTGCCGATGTACAGTAGGGCGCCCGCTAGCGGCGCGGCGACGCAGGGTCCGACGATCAGGGCGGAAAGGACGCCCATCAGGAAGACGGCGAGGAAGTGGCCGCCCTTGCGCCGGCGCGAATGCCCGGCCAGGCAGTTTTGCAGGACGACGGGCAGTTGCAGGGTGTACAGGCCGAACATGGCGCAGGCGAGGAGAACGAAGAGGGCGGCGAAGCTGAAGAGCACCCAGGGGGTTTGCAGGAGATTGGAGAGCAGGGTGCCGGATAATCCCGCCGCCACCCCGGCGGCGGCGTAGGCGATCGCCATGCCGAGGACGTAGAAGAGGGAGAGGAAAAAGGCGCGCCCGCGGGTGACGGTCTCGCCCTGGCCGACGATGATGCCGGAGAGGATGGGCAGCATGGGGAAGACGCAGGGGGTCAGCGCCAGACCCAGCCCGGCCGCGAAGAAGAAGAAGAGCTTGCCCCAGAAGCCGGGTTTGCCGAGACGCTCGGCAAAGAATCCGCTTTCATCCAGCGGAGGTTCATCGGCAAGCCGGGGCGGCGCGCTCCCTTCCGGGGGCAATTCCGCCGTCAGCCGGTGCGTCTGCGGCAGATAGCAAAGCCCCGATTCGGCGCAGCCCTGCGAAACGATGGAAAGGGGAAACAGCATGACGCCGGAGCTATTCCTCTCGACCGGCAGGACGATGGCGACTTCGTCGTAATACACCTCCACCTCGCCGAAGGTGTCGTCGATTTTTCGCTTCCCCTGGGGAAAGGACGCTTCGCCCAGCGTGACGTTTTCGGCGGTGAAGCGAAAGCGCTCGCGGTAGAGGTAATACTCCGGCGCGATGGCAAAGCGCACCTCCAGGGTGCGGTCGTCCAGGGCGCGCAGGGAAGGCTGGAAGGCAAGGGAGGGATCGAGGAAATCCTTTCCCACGGACAGGGCGGGCAACAGGGAAAGGAAAACGAAGAAGAAAAAGGCATGCAGACGCCTCATGCCGTTCCCTTCGCCTGGGTTGTTTGAGTTACCGAGGTCGCCTGCGCGATCCAGTCCAGGTAAGCCGGCAGGCCGTTGGCGACCGGCAAGGCAACGATTTCCGGAAGCTCGTAAGGATGACGCGCGCGGATGAAAGCCTCGACATCCGCATAACGCGCGGCATGCGTCTTGACGAGGAGCGGCGTTTCCCCGGCCCGCTCCACCCGGCCTTGCCAGCGATAGACGGAATGGCAGCCGGCCAGCACGCTGACGCAGGCCGCCAATCCCTCTTCCACCAGGGCCGTCGCCAGACGTTCCCCGCTTGCCGCGTCGGGCAAGGTCGTGAGGACGAACAGGCAATCCGCCGGAAGCGTCATGACAGCGGCTGTCCGCAGGTTCCGCAAAACCGGTCGCCGGGGGAAATCGGCGCCTGGCATTGCGGACAGGTGGCCGTCGCCTTTGCTGTCGTTGCCGCCGTCGCCGCCGTCGCTGGTACTTCCCGCGCCTCTTCCCCGGCTGGAGAAGATTCATCCTTTTCCTGTTCCCCGGCCTCGTTCGCCTTGGCTTCCTGCGCGCGACGGCGCGCTTCCAGGGCTTCGTCATGGCGTCGCTGGGATTCGGCTTTCAATTGCTGCGCTTTTCTCTTCGCCGCTTCCAGGCGCTCGCCGATCAAGCGCTCGGTCGCCTCGGGATCGAGCTCGGAGGAAACCCCCAGATAGACCAGGTTGCATCCCATCCACCACATGGCGCACAGGGCGCTCAACACCAGGGAATACAAAACGCCCATGCCGAGGAAAGCCGCCGTGAGATAGTTGCTGAGTCTTTCCCACGACGCGAAAATGCCGGCGAAATCCAGCAGATCGAACATGGACAGCCCGGCCAAACCGAACAGATA
>JAITDH010000050.1 GCA_031282665.1 Zoogloeaceae bacterium
GTCACCTCATCGACCGCCACCAGTCCCAGCCGCGCCCCGGCTTCGATCGCCATGTTGCAGAGCGTCATCCGCCCTTCCATGGAAAGGCCGCGAATCGCGGCACCGGCGAATTCGATGGCATAGCCCGTGCCGCCCGCCGTGCCGATTTTCCCGATGATGGCAAGCGCCACGTCCTTGGCCGTCACGCCCTTGCCCAGCGCGCCTTCCACCCGGATCAGCATGGTTCGGGATTTCTTCTGCACCAGGCACTGGGTCGCCAGCACATGCTCGACTTCCGAGGTGCCGATGCCGTGTGCCATGGCCGCGAAGGCGCCATGCGTGGAGGTGTGCGAATCGCCGCAGACCACGGTCATGCCCGGCAGCACCGCGCCGTTCTCCGGCCCGATCACGTGGATGATGCCCTGCCTTCTGTCCTTGAACGGGAAATAGGCCAGCGCGCCGGCCTCGCGGATGTTGGCGTCCAGCGTTTCCACCTGCTGGCGGGAAACGGGGTCCTGGATGCCCTCGTCCCAATGGTCGGTTGGCGTGTTGTGGTCGGCAGTCGCCACGACGGATGCAACGCGCCAGGGCTTGCGCCCCGCGAGCCGCAAACCCTCGAAAGCCTGCGGGCTGGTCACTTCGTGCACCAGATGCCGGTCGATGTAGATCAATGCCGTGCCGTCCTCCTCCTGGCGAACGACATGGCTGTCCCACAATTTTTCATAAAGGGTCTGCGGCATTTTTCGCATTTTTCTTTTCCTGCGAGAAGGGTAACGGGAATCCGGCTAGCGGCGGAAGAAGCGGATCAGCGCCAGCAGGTAGCCGGAAAGAAGGTAGCAAAGGAAGAACCCGAAGAGCACGCCGGGGGTGTAGGTGGACACGAGGACGAAGGCGAGCACCAGGACGACGATGACGAAAAAGGGCACGCTTCTTTTCAGGTTGATGTCCTTGAAACTGTAGAAGCGGATGCTGGAGACCATCGAGATGCCCGCGAACACGGTGGTGAAGGCGGCCAGCCAGCGCATCCACTGCATGTCGGCCTTGCCGATGCCGACATCCAGCATCAGCCAGACCAGTCCGACGACGAGCGCCGCCGCCGCCGGGCTGGGCAGGCCCTGGAAGTAGCGCTTGTCGGCGACTTCCAGGGTGGTGTTGAAGCGGGCGAGGCGAAGCGCCGCGCTGGCGCAGTAGATGAAGGCGGCCAGCCAGCCGAGGCGTCCCATGCTGGAGAGCGCCCATTCGTACATGACCAGGGCCGGGGCGACGCCGAAGCACACCATGTCGGAGAGCGAATCGTATTCCGCGCCGAAGGCGGATTGGGTGTGGGTGAGGCGCGCCACCCGGCCGTCCAGGCTGTCCATCACCATGGCGACGAAAACGGCGATGGCGGCTTTTTCAAAGCTGCCCTGCATGGCCTGGACGATGGCGAAGAAACCGGAGAACAGCGCGGCGGTGGTGAAGAGATTGGGCAAAAGATAGATGCCCCGCCGCCTGAGTTCGGGATTGAAGAGGGTTTTCCTGGGTTTGCTTTCAATCATGGCGAGGCCCGAGTTTGGGAAGTTCGGCGAGCAGGGTGCTCGCGGCGTACACCGTGTCGCCCAGGGTGACCCGCACCTGCGCGTCGAGCGGCAGGTAGACGTCGACCCGCGAACCGAAGCGGATGAAACCGTAGCGATCCCCGCGCCGGAGGCGTTTGCCGGGTTCCACGTAGTTGAGGATGCGCCGCGCGACGAGACCGGCGATCTGCACGCAGGTCACGTCCTGCCCGTCCTCGCTGCGCAGGCAGGTGGCGCAGCGCTCGTTTTCCGTGGAAGCCTTCGCCAGCGCGGCATTCAGGAAGCGCCCCGGATGATAGGAAACATGCCGGACTTCGCCGTCGATCGGCGAGCGGTTGGAATGGACGTTGAAAACGTTCATGAACACGCTGACCTTGAGCGCGCGGCGGGCCAGCCATTCGTCGTCGCATTCCTCGATGGCGACGACGCGCCCGTCGGCGGGCGCGGTCACCGCATAGCCATCCACGCCGGCGACGGCGCGCGGCGGATCGCGGAAGAATTGCAGGGTAAACAGGAAGCCAAGCCCCAGGAAGCCCGCGACGATGGACCAGCCCAGCCATTGGCAGAGGAGGGCGAGACAGAAAAAGATGGCCAGGAAGAGCCAGCCTTCGCGGGCGACAAGGGGATGAGGGTAATCGGATGCCGGAGGGTTGGGAAGTTGAGTGGTCATGGGCGCGGATGGCCGATCGGCAAGGCGGCGCGCAAGGCGCGGGGAAAATAAAAACGGACGAACATCATGGCGCTCCTGCGACGAGTTGGGGATGAACGCGCCACCCGCCATGAAACGGAGCGGGCGGGCGGCGCACCGGGTTCAGTTCTTCGACTGATCCACCAGCTTGTTCTTCTTGATCCAGGGCATCATGTCGCGCAACTGCGCGCCGACCTTTTCCACCGGGTGTTCGGCGATCAGGCGGCGGCGGGCGGTCATGGAGGGATAGTTGGTGCGGCCTTCCAGGATGAATTCCTTGGCGTAGTCGCCGTTCTGGATGCGCCGCAGGGCTTCGCGCATCGCTTCGCGCGAAGACGCGTTCACCACCCTGGAGCCGGTGACGTATTCGCCGAATTCGGCGTTGTTGGAAACGGAGTAGTTCATGTTGGCGATGCCGCCTTCGTAGATCAGGTCCACGATCAGCTTCACCTCGTGCAGACACTCGAAATAGGCCATTTCGGGCGCGTAGCCGGCCTCGGTCAGGGTCTCGAAACCCATCTTGATGAGTTCGACGAGGCCGCCGCAGAGCACTGCCTGTTCGCCGAATAGATCGGTCTCGGTCTCTTCCCGGAAGGTGGTCTCGATGACGCCGCCCTTCGTGCCGCCGTTGGCGGCGGCATAGGAAAGGGCGATGTCGCGCGCCTTGCCGGATCTGTCCTGATGGACGGCGATCAGGGAAGGCACGCCGCCGCCCTTCAGGTATTCGGAACGCACGGTATGCCCCGGTCCCTTGGGCGCGATCATGATGACGTCGATGTCATCGCGCGGCACGACCTGGTTGTAATGGACATTGAAGCCGTGCGCGAAGGCGAGTGCGGCGCCCTTCTTCAGGTTCGGCTCGACCTCCGCCCGGTATACCTCCGGGATGTTCTCGTCGGGCAGGAGCATCATGACGACATCCGCGTCCTTGACGGCCTGGGCGATTTCCTTCACCTTCAGCTTGGCCGCCTCGGCCTTCTTCCACGAAGCGCCGCCCTTGCGCAGGCCAACCGTCACCTTGACGCCGGAGTCGTTCAGGTTCTGGGCGTGGGCGTGGCCCTGGGAGCCGTAACCGATGATGGCGACCTTCTTGCCTTTGATGAGGGAAAGGTCGGCGTCCTTGTCGTAATAAACTTTCATGCTGTCTGTTCCTTGGTTGATGGAGAAGTTCGTTGAGAAGCGCGTTGAAAAATCCGGGATGGTTCAGATGCGCAGGATGCGGTCGCTGCGGCCGATGCCGGAAACGCCAGTGCGCACGGTTTCCAGGATCAGCCCGGTATCGAGCGCGTTGATGAAGGAATCCAGCTTGGCGCTGGTGCCCGTCAATTCGATGATGTAGGTGGATTCGGTGACGTCCAGGATGCGCCCGCGGAAGATGTCCGTCATGCGTTTCATCTCCTCGCGGTCCTTGCCCACGGCGCGCACCTTGATGAGCATCAGTTCGCGCTCGACGTGCGCGGATTCGGAAAGATCGACGACCTTGACGATATCGACGAGCTTGTTCAATTGCTTGGTGATCTGCTCCAGGACTTCGTCGGAACCGCGGGTGACGATGGTCATGCGGGAGAGCGACTCGTCCTCGGTCGGCGCGACGGTGAGGGTCTCGATATTGTAGCCGCGCGCGGAAAACAGCCCCGCGACGCGGGAAAGCGCGCCCGCTTCGTTCTCCAGCAGGATGGAAATGATATGTCGCATGCTTTCTCCCCTTACATCGTTTCGCACAGATCTTCGGCCAGGAGCATTTCGGTCAGCCCCTTGCCCGCCGCCACCATCGGAAACACATTGGCCGTCGGATCGATGATGACATCCATGAACACGAGCCGGTCCCTGTATTCCGTGAACGCTTTTCTCAGGGCGGGCTCCACCTCCTCCGGCGTCTCGATCTTCAGGCCGACATGGCCATAGGCCTCCGCCAGCTTGACGAAATCGGGCAGCGAGGTCACGTAGGACTGCGAATAGCGCTTGGAATAGAACATTTCCTGCCACTGGCGCACCATGCCCAACATGCCGTTGTTGAGGTTGATGATCTTGATCGGCAGCTCGAACTGCTTGCAGGTGGAAAGCTCCTGGATGCACATCTGGATGGAACCCTCGCCGGTGACGCAGGCCACCGTCGCGCCGGGGTTGGCGAAACTCACCCCCATCGCGTAAGGCAGGCCGACACCCATGGTGCCCAGCCCGCCGGAATTGATCCAGCGCCGGGGCTGGTCGAACTTGTAGAACTGCGCGGCGAACATCTGGTGCTGGCCGACGTCGGAGGTGATGAAGGCCTCGCCTTTCGTGACCTCGTAGAGCTTCTCCACGACGAACTGCGGCATGATGCGCTTGTCCTGCCGGTACTGGAGGCCGTTGCGGGCGCGCCAGCCTTCGATCTGCCGCCACCAGGCGGGCAGTTCCGGGGAAGCGCGGAAACCTTCGTCCAGTAGTTTCAGCATTTCGTCCAGCACGTCGGCAACGTTGCCGACGATGGGAATGTCGGCGCGCACCCGCTTGGAAATGGAAGAGGGGTCGATATCGACATGGATGATCTTGCGCGGCTCGGCGACGAAATGCTCGACATTGCCGACCACCCGGTCGTCGAAGCGCGCGCCGACCGCCAGCACCACGTCGGCATGGTGCAGGGCCATGTTCGCCTCGAACGTGCCGTGCATCCCGGGCATGCCGAGATTCTGCCGGTCCGTGCCGGGAAAGCCGCCCAGCGCCATCAGGGTATTGGTGACCGGGAAATCCAGCCGCCGGGCGAAATCGGTCAGCAGCGGCGCCGAATCGGAAAGAATGACGCCGCCGCCGATGTAGATCAGCGGACGCTTGGCTTCCAGGAGAAGCTGGACGGCCTTCTTGATCTGGCCCAGATGCCCCTTGACCACCGGATTGTAGGAGCGCATCGCCACCCCGGCCGGATAGGAAAATTCGCAGCGATCCGCCGTGATGTCCTTGGGCAGATCCACCACCACCGGGCCGGGCCGCCCCGTGGCCGCGATATGGAAGGCTTTTTTCAGGGTCATCGCCAGATCGCGGACGTCCTTCACCAGGAAATTGTGCTTCACGCAAGGGCGGGTAATGCCCACCGTGTCGCACTCCTGGAAAGCGTCCTGGCCGATGTAGGAGGTGCCGACCTGGCCGCACAGCACCACGATGGGCACCGAATCCGAATGGGCCGTGGCGATGCCAGTCACCGCGTTGGTCACCCCCGGGCCGGAAGTCACCATCGCCACGCCGACCCGGTGGGAAGAACGGGAATAGGCATCCGCCGCATGCACGGCGGCCTGTTCATGGCGCACCAGGATGTGCTTGATTTCGTCCTGCTTGAACAGCTCATCATAGATGTGCAGCACGGACCCGCCCGGGTAGCCGAACACATGCTCCACCTTTTCTTCCTGAAGGCACCTGATTACAATCTCTGCGCCGCTGAGTATCATGGTTGCAACCGATCCGCTGAAAACTTGCAAAGATAGTCTCCGCTTTGCCGTTGGTCAAGCGACAGGAGGACAGGAGACAGGAAACAGAGGACAGAAGTAGGGCGCGCTGCGCCCGCCCGCCTGTAATCTGCAATCAGAAAAACCTACGGAGCACGGAGCACATATGCCACACACGCAACCCCTGACGACTGACCACAGACCACAAAGCGCGCGCTCTGTCCTCTGTCACCTGTCTCCTGTCTCCTGAATCGCATGCCCCCGCCCGGATTTCTCCGCTGCCTGGCCGCGCTGATCTACGAAAGCCTGCTCCTCCTGGGCATCGTCGCGATCGGCTGCGTGCTGCCCTACATCCTGCTCGGTGCCCTGGCCGGGGTCGGAGCGCCGGCCTGGGTCGAGCAACTGCACTTTTTCCTCCTCCTCGGACTCTACTTCACCTGGTGCTGGCTGCACGGCGGCCAGACGCTGGCCATGAAGACCTGGAAGATCCGCGTCGTCGACAAGAGCGGGCAGGCGCTGCGCCCCATGCAGGCCCTCCTCCGCTACCTCGCCGCCTGGCCCAGCCTGTTCTGCTTCGGCCTCGGCCTTCTCTGGCGCTTTCTCGACCCGGAACGGCAATTCCTCCACGACCGCATCGCGGGCAGCCGGTTGATACTGGTAGCCCCGTCGGAAGAATCCGCATAGCGCGAACGAACCGCAGTATCGCTCAGGTATACGACCATCAAGGCAAGCACGAAGAGGCACCGAAAGAGTATCGGAAAGCTCTAGTCGTCCTTGAAAAAGCGCTGGCGGAACTTCTCAAGACGTACAGGATTCAACGGCGCGCGCTCAAGGAAACACACCCGGAGACAATGGGCACGAAAGCCAGTATGGAGACCGTCTACTCAAAAACCGCCCTCGCAAGGCAAAAACCTTTCGCGCAATGGCTCGAGGAAGCCTTGCGCTGAAACCGCGAGTCCTGGGCTGCCCGGCTGCCAAGATTACAGCCTGCAACCGGGCAGTGAAAACCCCATTCAAGGGTGTGCCGCCTTCCATGCTTCTTCTTTTTGTGCGGCTTCCTTGATTTGTTCTGGCGTCAGATTTTTTTGCAATTCATCGCGCAGGGCGGCGAGTTCGGGATACCAGCCGTTCTTCGGGGTACTCTTGGCAAGCGCCAGCGTTACCCACATCAGGGCGCTGACGTCATCCCGCGCCACGCCCTTGCCTTCGTGATAGTGTTTCGCCAGATGCCGTTGGGCATAGATATCACCATACTCGGCGGCCTTGAGATGCCAATACACCGCCTTGGCATCATCCTGCGCGAGTCCCTCGCCATACTCGTAGATTCGCCCCATGTTGACCCACGCCGAGGGATTGTCCTGTTCGGCGGATT
>JAITDH010000104.1 GCA_031282665.1 Zoogloeaceae bacterium
CCATTCCAGAACGGCGGGAGCACGCCCGGAAACCAGGATGCCGACCATCCCCGCCAGATTCAGCGCCAGCAACACGCACAACACGACCCCGATGCGTTGTCGATTCATCGCCCGCAATCCCCGGCAACCTTGCCCATCGGAAAAATTTCATTACAAATCATCATGTTACGAGACTCAAGACAAATTCCCCGAACCATTTTACAACCATATCCCCTGCCACTCGATGTCAGAAACGACAGAGGACAGAGCGCTCGCTACGCTCGCTTTGTGGTCAGTGGATCAGTAGTCAGTTGGCACGGCTCTTCCGATGACAGATTACAGACGACAAAGCCAGCGGCCGCTCTGTCTTCTGATTCCTGATTCCTGATTCCTGATTCCTGATCCCCCAGCCCCGCCACATCGGCGGACATCTGTGCCATAATTCTGCGCTTGGCATTCAAGGGGGTCCCCAATGGACGACAACAAGGTGAAGGACGAAAACAAGGCGAAGGCGCTGGCCGCCGCGCTGGCGCAGATCGAAAAGCAGTTCGGCAAGGGTTCCATCATGAAAATGGGCGAAGCCGAAATCGACGAGGGCATCCAGGTGGTTTCCACCGGCTCGCTGGGGCTGGATCTGGCGCTGGGCGTGGGTGGTTTGCCGCGTGGGCGGGTGGTGGAGGTCTATGGGCCGGAGTCTTCCGGCAAGACCACGCTCTGTTTGCAGGCGGTGGCGGAAATGCAGAAGCTGGGAGGCACCGCGGCGTTCATCGACGCGGAGCACGCGCTGGACCCACAGTATGCGCAGAAGATCGGCGTGCATGTCGGGGAGTTGCTGATTTCCCAGCCGGATACCGGGGAGCAGGCGCTGGAAATCGCCGACATGCTGGTGCGTTCCGGTTCGGTCGATATCATCGTCATCGACTCGGTGGCGGCGTTGACGCCGAAGGCGGAAATCGAGGGCGAGATGGGCGACTCGATGATGGGGGTGCAGGCGCGTTTGATGAGCCAGGCGCTCCGCAAGCTCACCGCGAATATCAAGAAAACCAATACCCTGGTCGTTTTCATCAACCAGATCCGGATGAAGATCGGGGTCATGTTCGGCAATCCGGAGACCACGACCGGGGGTAACGCGCTCAAGTTCTACGCTTCCGTGCGCCTGGACATCCGCCGCACCGGGGCGATCAAGCGGGGCGACGAGGTGATCGGCAACGAAACCAAGGTGAAGGTGGTGAAGAACAAGGTTGCGCCGCCGTTCAGGGAGGCGTTCTTCGACATCCTTTACGGGGAGGGCATTTCCCGGGAAGGGGAGATCGTCGAACTGGGGGTTAACCACAAGATCGTCGAGAAATCGGGCGCGTGGTATGCCTACAAGGGGAACAAGATCGGGCAGGGCAAGGATAACGCGCGCGAGTTCCTCAAGGCGCATCCCGAGGTGGCGCAGGAAATCGAAGCGGCGATCCGCGCCGTCGTCCGTCCGGCGCCGCATGGCACGCGTGATGACAAGGCGGAGAAGTCCGCCGCGACCGAGAACGTTGCCTGAGCGATGGCGGACAGCCTGCGGGACAAGGCGCTTTCCCTGCTGGCGCGGCGGGATTACAGCCGGCTGGCGCTGGCAAGAAAGCTCGCCCCCCTGGCCGAATCGGCGCCGGAAGGGGCGCTGGAATCCCTGCTGGACGATCTCGTCGCCCGCCAGTTGCTTTCCGACGTCCGCTACGCGGCCAATCGGGCGCGGGCGCGCGGGCAGCGCTATGGCGACAGCCGCCTGGCCGGCGAATTGCTGCGCGAGGGATTGCCGCCGGAGGAAATCGAAACCGCGCTCGCCCTGTGCGGCGGGGAGCGCGAGCGTTGCCAGGCCGTATGGCAAAAGAAATTCGGCGCCCCGCCCGCCGACCCGCGGGAACAGGCGAAACAGGCGCGTTTCCTGCGCTATCGCGGCTTTTCTTCCGACAGTATCCGGCAGGTGTTGCGCAATATGGAGTCCGACGATGAATCCTGAAACCGGCCGCGCCAGCACGCTGGCGGCGAACCATCTGCAAAAGCGCTACAAGTCGCGCAGCGTGGTGTCCGATGTTTCGTTCCAGGTGCAAAGCGGCGAAGTGGTCGGCCTCCTGGGGCCGAATGGCGCGGGAAAGACCACCTGCTTCTATATGATCGTCGGCCTGATCGCCGCCGATGGCGGGGAGATCCATCTGGACGACACCCGCATCACCCATCTGCCCATGCACCGGCGCGCCAAATTGGGACTGGCCTATCTGCCGCAGGAAGCCTCGGTGTTTCGCAAGCTCACGGTGGTGGAAAATATCCAGGCCGTGCTGGAACTGCGCGATCTGCCCGCCCAGGAAATCAACGAACGGCTGGAAAGCCTGCTGGAAGAATTGCACATCACCCACATCCGCCATACCCGCGCGGCGGCGCTTTCCGGCGGCGAGCGGCGGCGGGTGGAAATCGCCCGCGCCCTGGCGACGAACCCCCGTTTCATCCTGCTCGACGAGCCGTTTGCCGGCGTCGATCCCATCGCCGTGCTGGATATCCAGAAAATCATCCGCTTCCTGAAGGAGCGGGACATCGGCGTCCTGATTACCGACCACAACGTGCGCGAGACCCTGGGTATCTGCGATCACGCCTGGATATTGAACGAAGGGCGGATACTGGCGCAGGGAACGCCGGGCGAGATTGTCTATAATGAAGACGTCCGCAAGGTCTATCTCGGCGAAAACTTCCGTTTGTGACCCGCGCCGCACGCCATCGACCACCATGAAGCCCTCCCTGCAAATCAAGCTCTCCCAACAATTGGCGCTGACGCCGCAATTGCAGCAATCCATCAAGTTGCTGCAACTCTCGACCCTGGAAATGAACCAGGAGATCGAGCGTTACCTGCTGGAGAATCCTCTCCTGGAACGCGACGACGAACCCGCGGAGACCCCTTACGCGAACCATGATGGCGAACGCCTGTCCATGCGCGACGCCGGCAACGGCCCGGAGGAAAGGGCGAACGGTCAGGCGGAGAACGGGAATGGCGGCGAGGATGGGCAGGAGCGCGAGGAAGGCAGCCTTTCTTCCGCAGAAATCGAGGAGGACCGCTGGTTCCAGGATGGCGGCAACCAGTCCGGCGACGGGCGCGGCAACCGCGACCGCGAAGACGACGATGTCGAGGCCCAGGATTTGCAGGCCGCCGCGACTTCCCTGCGCGATCATCTCAACGGGCAACTGGGGCTGACGCAATTCTCCAGCCGCGACAAGGCCCTGATCCGTTTCCTCATCGAGGGGCTGGACGACGACGGGTATCTTTCCTCCAGCCTCGCGGAACTGCTGGACACCATTCCCGAGGAATACGAGGTGACGGCGGAAGACCTGGAGATCGCTCTGAAACAGTTGCAGAGCCTGGATCCGGCCGGCGTCGGCGCGCGCTCCTTGCAGGAATCGCTGAGCCTGCAACTCAAGGCGCTGGAAGATGACGGGGAAGGGAAAGATGAAAAGGTGCGCGAACTCGCGCAGGCGATCATCGACCATCACCTCGACCTGCTCGCCAACCGCGACTTCGCCAGGATACGGAAGACCCTGGTCTGCGACGACGAGACCCTGAAGGCCGCGCATGCCCTGATCGTCAGCCTGAATCCGCGCCCCGGCGCGTATTTCGCGCCACTCGACATCCGCTACATCGTGCCCGACGTGCTGGTCAGGAAGGTGCGCGGGCGCTGGATTTCCCAGATCAATCCGGATGCCTATCCGAAGCTGCGGATCAACCGCCTGTACGCGGAAATCCTCGCCCGCCAGCGGCGCGGCGAGGGCGCCCTGTCCTCCCAGTTGCAGGAAGCGCGCTGGCTGATAAAGAACGTCCAGCAGCGCTTCGACACCATCGCCCGCGTCTCGCAGGCCATCGTCGAGCGCCAGCGGCAATTCTTCGAGCATGGCGAAGTCGCCATGCGTCCCCTGGTGCTGCGCGAGATCGCCGACGAGGTCGACCTGCACGAATCGACCGTTTCGCGCGTCACCAGCCAGAAATACATGGCGACCCCGCGCGGCATCTTCGAACTGAAATATTTTTTCGGCAGCCATGTCTCCACCGATACCGGCGGCTCCTGCTCCGCCACTGCCATCCGGGCGCTGATCAAGCAGTTGATCGGCGCGGAAGATGGTAAAAAGCCCTTGTCGGATAGTCAAATATCCGAAATACTAGGCCAGCAGGGCATCGTCGTTGCCCGGCGCACCGTGGCGAAATATCGTGAAGCGATCGGCATCCCGTCGGTCAATCTGCGCAAGACCCTGTAATAACCGAGTCCTGAACACAAGGAGAAGAAACATGAATTTGCAAATCAGCGGACATCACATCGAAGTTACGCCGGCATTGCGTGAATATGTGGAAACCAAGCTGACGCCGGTGGTCAACCATTTCGAGCGCGTCACCGGCATTACCGCCATTCTTTCCGTCGACAAACTGAAACAGAAGGCGGAAGTCACCGTGCATGTTCCCGGACGGGACATTTTCGTGGAAAGCGCGGAAGCCGACCTTTATGCCGCCATCGACAGCATGTGTGACAAACTGGATCGCCAGGTGCAAAAACACAAGCAGAAAATCAGCGACCATCATCGGGGCGACAAAGTTGTCAACCATCTCGCCGACTGATTCCAAATCCCTGCGGGCCGCCGTTTCGTTTCCGGGTGGCCCGGTTTTTTTCCCATCATGAACCCGATCGCCTCGATCCTGCCGGAATCCCGCATCCTGCTGGGGCTGGAAGCCAGTGGCAAGAAACGCCTGTTCGAAGAAGCGGCGCAGCTTTTTGCCGCTTCCTGCGCCATCGACCACACCCTGGTCTTCGACAAGCTGCTCGCACGGGAAAAGCTGGGCTCCACCGGCCTCGGGCAGGGCATCGCCATTCCGCACGGCCGCATCCAGGGACTGGAACAGGCCGTCGGCGCCTTCATCCGTCTTGCGCAGCCGATCGATTTCGATGCGCCGGATGGCAAGCCCGTATCCCTGGTCTTCATCCTCCTGGCGCCGGAACAGGCGACGGAAGACTCCCTGCAAATTCTCGCCGCGCTTGCCACGCGCTTCGCCGAACGTTCCTTCCGCGAAAAGCTGGCCGCCGCGCCGGACACCGCCGCCGCGCGCGAACTTTTCGCCACCGCCTGAACGCACGGAGATTTCGCCAGCATGCAGGAAATCAGCCTCGTCCAGCTCTTCGAAGACCACCGCGACAGGCTGGAACTCACCTGGGAACTGGCCGTCGGCGCCAAGCGGCGCATCAGCCTGAAGGAAAGCGGCAACTACGGCGCCGACGTCATCGGGCACATGAACCTCATCCATCCGGAACGCTTGCAAGTCATCGGCGCGGCGGAAATCGCCTGGCTGACCCGCGTATCCGATGCCCAGTTCTCCCGCCAGATGGGCGACCTCGTCGCCGCCATGCCGCCCGCGCTCATCGTTTCCGACAGCCTGCCGGTGCCGGAAGCCCTGCGCGCGCTCTGCGAAACCACGCAGACGCCGCTCTTCACCTCCGCCAAGCCCTGCGCCGCCGTCATCGACCTTTTGCGCATCTACCTCGCCCGACGGCTGGCCGACGTCACCTCCGTCCATGGCGTATTCATGGACGTGCTGAGCATGGGCGTCCTCATCACCGGCGACTCCGGCGTCGGCAAATCCGAGCTGGCCCTGGAACTCATCTCGCGCGGGCACGGCCTGATCGCGGACGACGTGGTGGAACTTGCCCGCATCGCCCCGGCCACCCTGGAAGGCCGCTGTCCCGGCATGTTGCAGGATTATCTCGAAGTGCGCGGACTGGGCCTGCTCAACATCCGTTCCATTTTCGGGGAAACCGCCTCGCGCCGGAAGATGAAGCTGAAGCTGATCGTCTATCTGCAAAAGCCCGTCAGCGGCCTGGACGCGCCCCGTCTCCCGCTCGACGCGCAAACCCAGAAAATCCTCGAAGTCCCCATCCGCAAGGTAGTCATCCCGGTGGTGGCCGGCCGCAACCTCGCCGTCCTCATCGAAACCGCCGTGCGCAACACCATCCTGCAAATGCGCGGCATCGACAGCATGCAGGAATTCATCTCCCGCCAGCAAAAGGCGCTGGTGCTGGACGATGATCTGTAGTTTTCAGTATTGAAGAAGTCGACTTGCGGGAAGCCGGGAGAAAATCATGGCGGCCGGTGAATGAACCGACCGCCATGAATCCGCGGTTGTCGAAAGCGGGGACGGCAGATGTCCCGCTTTCGATTTCAAATTTTCTTGCTGGCGGCCTTGGTGGCGCTGGTGACAGCCTGGAGATTGGCTTCGGCGATTGCGCCGGCCTGCCGGGAAAGGCTGTTGATCTGCTCGAAGGTGCGGCCGTAGGTGTCCATGAAGGACTTGACGGCGGCGGCGAGCACATCATTGCCCGGCGTGGATTTCGTCTTGTCCAGATTGGCGGCGGCGGTGCGGCTGATCTGTTCGTACTGGCCTTCGGCGACGGAGGTAAGCTCCTTTTGCAGGGAAGCGGCCAGGTCATACACGTTGCGCGAGTAATCGAGCCACTTTTCCAGCGCGGGCTGGGTCAGGTTGAGACGGGACAATTCGGAGACATTCTTGATCGCCAGTATCTGCTGGGTATTGGCGACGGAAGTGTTGAGGAACTCACGGGCAGCGGCCATGTTGAGGGCGGTCAGGCGCTCGAGGCCGTTGCAGGCGGAACGGATGAGGGTCAACAGGGTATCGGCCCCTATTTTCTGTGCCTGGGTAAACTGCTCCAGATCATTACGCATGAAACTTCTCCTTTCGTTGTAATAAACAAACTCCCCGCCTGACGATAATGGCATGACGGGGAGAATCGGCAAGCAGCAAAACGCGGTTACCCGGTTTTACTTTTTCTTGGAGGGGGCGGCGGCGGCGGCGGTCGCGCCGACGGCCTTGACGGTGGCATTGGTTGCCGCCGCCACGTTGGCTTCGGTGATTTCGGAAACTTGCTTGGCGGCCTTGCTCATGCTGTCGAAAGCGGAGTTGGTGGCGGCAATGGCGGACTTCAGCGCGGCGACGGCGACATCGGAGCCGACGGGAGAAGATTTGCTGACCTGTTCCATCAGGGAAGAGGATTGTTTTTGCCAGTCGGCGAAATTGGCGGAAACCTGGCGAGCGATGTTTTCCTTGGCCTGATCGGAGATCTCGTAGATGCTGCGCGTGTAGGCAACGGCCTTTTCGACGCTGGGCTGGGCCAGGGAGGCTTGCAGGGAAAGCGCTTCCTGCGGATCTTTCACGTTCAGGAGCGCCTTGGTGTTGCTCACGGAATCTTCCAGCACGGAACGGGCGGTATTGAGATTCAGGGCGGCAACACGTTCAGCGGAATCCAGCGCGGTGGAGGCCAGGGAAAGCAGGGAATCGACGACGGCCTTGTTGGCGACGGCGAATTGTTCAGAAGAAGGGAATGTCATGTTACAACTCCAGATCAAAAGGGATTTCAGGTAAGGGCACATGCAGATATACATGTAAATGTTGCGATGCAACATGAAAATATTACGCGAATAGATTCTCGGCTGTCAACCTTTTTTATCCTCACTTTCCCAGAGAAGTGTTTCACGGATTTCCTGCGATTTCATGGGTTTGCTCATCCTCCTCAGCGCAGGGCGGGAGCGTTTTTCAGGTGAAGTTCCCCGTTTTCCCCTGCGTCCGGCGGGGGATTTTCCGCCGGGGCTTCCTCCTTGTTGCGCGGCGAGATGGTCACGCGCACACGCGATGGATGGAGAGGGTCCTGCGCGGACGTCTCGCCGGGGGAAGCGAGATAGCGTTCGTAGATGCCGTCATACCAGATGTATTCGCCACGCAATTGGTCGCTGCCGTTCTTGACCCAGGCGCGGCGGAAGAATTCGGCGACTTCACTGTGGGTGTCGTATTCGATGCGCTCGGCCTCGCCCTCGACCCATTCTTCGCGCCCTTCGCGCTTTTGCCGGAAACGGGCCAGGCCGCCGGGTCCCGCGGAGGCGACGCCGCGCTGGAAGCCCCGGGCATCCTCCGTAATCACGATCTTGTCGGAATGAATCATCAGGGTGCCCTGGGTCAGCACGACATTGCCTTCGAACACCTGCACCCGCTGGATGTCGTCGATGGTGATGCGGTCGGCTTCCAGGGAGATGGGTTTGTTGCGGTCGGCCAGTTCGGCGCTGGCGCCCGGAGAAAAAAGCGCGAGCCAGGACGACAAGAGGAGGAGGAGGCAGGGGCGGGGAAAACGGGCGAGGTTCATGGTCTTTTTCCGGCTGGTTTCCTGGTGTATTCGCCGCGCACGGACTGGTTGAGGGTGAAGGTTCCCTGCCGGTTGTCCACCGTCAGGCCGATGCCGTCGATCCAGTCCGCGCCCTGGGTGATGCGCACCGGATGCTGGTTGAAGGCCCGCCCTTCTTCCGGCAGGATGACGAGCTCCGTCGTGCGGGCGACGAGTTCCGGCCGCCGCCTGTCGGCGGCGCGGGCCAGCACGACGTCGCCGCGCATCCAGACATGCTCGCCCTCCTGGGTGACGATGGCGCTCTGTCCGCGCGCGGTCACTTCCGGCGCGTTCGGGCGATAGCTGGTCAGGCGGGGGTCGAGCACGAGGCTGCTGTCGTCATCCGGATAATGTTCCATGCGGCGCGCGTGCAATTGGTAGCGCGGCGAGCCATCCACCCCGTAGCGGAAAACCGTGAATTGCTCGACGATGGCATCCGGATCGTGGCGGGCCTTGCCATCCGCCGTCGCTGGCGGCGGGGCGGTGGCTTCCGCGAGCCAGAAAGCCAGCCCGGCCAGGCCGGCGAGCACCAGGAGCGGGAAGAGCGTCGCCGCGGTCTGGCTAAACACGGCCTGGCGCATGATCCTTACCCCTTCTGTCTTCGGGCAGCCAGCGATCGAGGAGGGAAGCGTCCTTTTCCTGCGCGGCGAGGATGAAATCGCAAACCTCGCGCACCGCCCCTTCCCCTCCCCTGGCCGCCGTCACCAGCATGGCCCGGTTCTGCACGAGCGAATGCGCATTGGCGGGCGCGGCGGAAAAGCGGCACAGGCGCATGACCGGCAGATCCACCACGTCATCGCCCATGTAGCCGGCCTCTTCCGCCGTCATCCGCAAGGTGGCGAGCAGATCGGACAGGCATTGCCGCTTGTCGGCGACGCCCTGGAAGAGATGGGTGATGCCCAGGTCGGCCGCGCGCGCCGCCACCGCGCCGGAACGGCGCCCGGTGATGATGGCGACGGCCAGGCCCGCTTCCTGCAGGAAGCGCAGCCCCTGCCCATCCAGGGTATGAAACGCTTTCAGCTCGCGCCCGTTCTCGTCGTAATAAAGACGGCCGTCGGTCATCACGCCGTCGATGTCGAAGGCCATGAGCCTGAGGCTGGCGGCGGCGTTCCTGGCGGATGGCATCAGATAACCTTGGCGGCAAAGAGATCGTGCATATTGAGCGCCCCGATCAGGCGGTCGTCTTCATCGGCGACCAGCAGTTGGCTGATGCGCCGCCGCTCCATGATTTCCACCGCCTCCACCGCGAGCTTGTCCGGGGAAATGCGGCAGGGATCGAGGCGCATCAATTGCCGGATCTCGGTTTCCAGCAAATTCGTCCGGTTTTCGCGCAGCCCCTCCAGCGCGCGGCGCAGGTCGCCGTCGGTGAAAATACCGAGGATTTTCTTTTCCGCATCGACGATGGCCGTCATTCCCAGCCCCCCCCGGCTCATCACCAGGATGGCATCGGCGAGGGAAGCCTGCGGCGGCACGGCGGGCACCTCCTCCGCCCTGTGCATGACGTCGCGGACATGGGTCAGCAGGCGGCGGCCCAGATTGCCTCCCGGATGCGAAAGGGCGAAATCCTCCGGCCCGAACCCGCGCGCATCCAGCAGCGCGACGGCGAGCGCGTCGCCCAGCGCGAGTGCCGCCGTGGTGCTGGCGGTAGGCGCGAGATTGAGCGGACAGGCTTCCTGCCGCACGCTGGCATCCAGATGCACATCGGCCTCGCGGGCAAGGGTGGAAGCCGGGTTGCCGGTCATGGCGACGAGCTTCGCGCCCTGCCGCCGCACGGCGGGCAGGATGCGCAGCATTTCCTCGGTTTCCCCGGAATTGGACAGGGCGAGGAAAACATCGGCGCCCTGCACCATCCCCAGGTCGCCATGGCTGGCCTCGCCGGGGTGTACATAATAGGCGGGCGTCCCGGTGGAAGCGAGGGTGGCGGCGATCTTGCGGGCGATATGCCCGGACTTTCCCATGCCGCTGACGATGACCCGCCCCTGGCTTTCCAGAATCAGGGCCACCGCCCGCGCGAAATCGTCGGAAAGACGATGGATCAGGGTCTCGATCGCCTCCGCCTCGATGCGCAGGGTGCGCCGCGCCAATTCGACGAAACGGGCCGGTGAAGCGGATGGGGAAAGGGACATGGAGTACCGGGGGGAAACGCGATGCGACGGATTATACCGGACAGAAGACGGAGGACAGAAGACAGAGAGGACAGAGCGGCCGCTGACGCGGCCTTGGAATCAGGAATCAGGTATCAGGTATCAGGTATCAGGGACCAGGGACCAGGGACCAGGGACCAGATTGAAACCCGTATACCCTCGCGTGCTCGTTTGGCGCAAGGCGCGGGTTGCCGCAGGCACGTCCGGCCGTGAAGTATCAGGGCAGGCAAGCGTATGAAATAACCTCCGGAAATCAAAAACCAAATCTCCCGTTGCGGGCAGCAAGGGGAGGAATAATGCCATCGCGTTGTATACCCTTGCATGAAAATGACCAGCGTATTTCAGGGATATGGCTATGGCTGGCTTCTGCCAGCAATCCTCTTCAGCGCCGCCGCCAGCGGCGAATCTTCCGGCATGGCGCTGGCCAGGGCGAGCAGTTTTTCGCGCCCGGCGGGGGAAAGCAAATCCTCTCCGGCATCCGGAAACAGGCGGGAAGAGGAAAAATCCACCGGATCTGGGATGGGTTGAACTTTTATCTCGACCCGTTTACACTCCCCCACTATTTTCGCGAAAGCATCGCACAGGCGTTCGCCCAACTGGCGCAGTTTGGTGGCTATCGCCGCGTTGCTCGCATGGACGATAACCGTTTGTTGTCGAAAGTTCGCTACCTGCGCCCCGCATGCCAGGGCCGGGGGAATCTCCTCCCGCAATGCCTGGTTCAGACGTCCGAGCAGACGGACATGGGGCAGCAGGCGCGCCGTAATGTCGTTGTTCGCGAACAGTTGTTCCGGGGACAGCATCAAAGGAGACTCCCGTGCAGATCATTCTGGTTTCCCAACGTTTTCCCTCCACGAGAACGGTCAATATCGAAGCAAGGCATATTATCGCAGCCAGCGCCTGTTTCCTGCTCCTCGTCCTTGGCTGCGCCTTTCTTTTTTCTTGGTTGTCCGTTGCCTGGCGCCTACCGCATGTCGAAGCGCAGATGGTCAGGGTGCAGGACGAGGAGACCATCGAGCGCGAACGGCAGAGCCAGGAGATTTTCCGCACCCTTTCCGCCAGTATCGGACAGTTGCAGGCGAAGATGGTGCAACTTGACGGCCTGGCGCGGCGTCTCTCCACCCAGACCGGCGTCCAGATCCCCACGCAGCAGGATATCGCCAATTCCATCGACGATTCCCCGCAGGGCGGCCCCTTCGTTCCCGCGCCCCTGAATCATGCCAGCCTGCGCGAGGAAATCGATCAACTGGCCATGCAGATCCAGGAGCGGGGCATCGTCTTCGGCATGCTGGAATCCACCCTGCGCGAGCGCATGGTGCGGCGCGAGCTTCTGCCGAGCGTTCTTCCAGTCCGCGGCGATGCCCGCTTCGGCTCGCCCTTCGGCCCGCGCGTCGATCCTTTCGGACGGGGGCGCGCCATTCATGAAGGACAGGATTTCATCGCGCCCTTCGGCTCCGACATCCTGGCCGCCGCCGATGGCGTGGTGGTCAGCGCCGCGTTTCATCCCGAGTTCGGCAATATGGTCGAAATCAACCACGGCGGGGAATTGATTACCCGCTACGCGCATATGTCCGCCCTGAAGGCAAGCGTCGGCGATGTCGTGCGGCGCGGCCAGGTCATCGGCGCGCTGGGCAGCACGGGACGCTCCACCGGCCCGCATCTGCATTTCGAGGTGCGCGCCAACAACATTCCCATCAATCCCGCCAGATTCCTGCAACCCTGACACATTGGGCGAAAAAACCCCGGCGGTCAGCCGGGGGGGTATCCATGGGGCTTTTCACCATTCAGGCGTTGGCAACCTGTTTTTTCTGGGTATAACCGGCCAGGAGGCCGAGGAGTTCTTCCTCGTTATAGGGTTTGCCGAGATAGTGGCTGGCGCCGATTTCCATGGCCAGGTTGCGGTGCTTGTCGGCGGTGCGGGAGGTAATCATGATGACCGGCACATTGTCCAGGCGGGTGTCGGCGCGGATGTTGCGGACGAGGTCAAAGCCGTCCATGCGCGGCATTTCGATGTCGGAGAGAATCACGTCGGGCACCGTTTCGATCAACTGTTCGAGCGCGTCCACCCCGTCCTTGGCCAGCACGACCTGGTAGCCTTCGCGGGC